>JAKJDB010000160.1 GCA_022706175.1 Candidatus Zhuqueibacterota bacterium
CGGCGCGCGCCGTCATGACATCCTCGGTCAGTTTCTCGTCGAAGCGGTGATCCTCAGCTTTGTCGGCGGAGCGATCGGCGTTCTCTTTGGATTTCTCTTGACCAAGGTTATCGCGCTGTACGCCGGCTGGCGCACCATCGTATCGATCGGCGCCGTTCTGCTGGCCTTCAGCGTCTCCGCCGCTGTGGGCATCGTCTTCGGCATCTACCCGGCGCGCAAGGCGGCCGAGCTCGATCCGATCGTCGCACTGCGGTATGAATAAGCAGGCCCTGCCATGTTTCTAAAGGAACTCGCATGAAGCGGTCCACCCTCATTATGCTGTTCACCCTGGTTCTGGGTGCAACGTCCGGCGCACGCGAGCGCACCATCCTGACGTTGGATCAGGCGATCGCCATCGCTCTGGAAAAAAGCTATCAGATGAAAGCCCTGCGGCTGTCGCTGATCCAGTCAGAGAAAAATCTGGTCGCCGCCCGAAACCGGTTCCGAACCAACGCCTCCCTGGCGCTCAACACACCCAATTGGCGGGAATCGGTCTCTGAGATTCAGGTGGCGGGACAGCTGCCGGTGTACAACACCATCGGCGATATCCGCTACCAGGGTACGCTGGATATCTCTCAGCCCCTGCCCACCAACGGCAGCCTGCGGTTGCAGTCTCAGGCTTATCATCGCGATGTTTCCACCTACGAGCTGGACCTGGATCAGACCAAAAAACGCAGCGAACTGATCTCTTCGGTCAGCCTGCGCTTCACCCAGCCCCTGTTCTCCCTTAACACGCTGAAATTGAATCTGACCACCGCCAACCTTCAGTTTGAACGGACTCGAAACGTCTTTCGCCGCAGCGAGCTGAGCATCATCTATTCGGTGACCAGCGCTTTTTTCGATCTCTATGAATCCACCCGTTCGCTGCAGATCGCACAGGATAACCTCCGGCAACAGCAGGAGCTCTACGAATTGGCGGCCAAAAAGTATGCCAGCGGTCTGATTCCGGAGGTCGAGGCGCTGCAGATGGAGGTGGACCTGGCCCAGAGCCGCAGCGATCTGCTCAGCGCCGAGGTGGCGCTGTGGCGCAATGAAGATGAGTTCAAGCAGCTGGTGGGCATTCAGCTGCAGGATTCCGTCGGCGTACAGACCGATTTTCTGTATCAGCCGTTTACCGTGGAAGAGGAGACGGCGGTGCAACGCGCGCTCAAATATCGTTCAGAGCTGCGCGAGAACGAGATCTCTGTCGAACTGGCGCGGCTCAACGTCAAGGAGGTGGACGCCCGCAAGGCGATCCGTGGCGACATCGATGCGTTTTATGATCTCACCGGCGTCAGTGATTCCAATCTTCCCTATGGCAGCACCTGGGCGGATCTGTGGAACTCGAGTCAAAGCGACATGAAGCGCAGACCGCACAATCGCGGTGTTGTTTTTTCTCTTTCCGTGCCCTTGTGGGACTGGGGAGTCAATGCGGCGGAGGTGCAGTCCGCCCAGGCCGCTTTGGAGAACGGCCGGCTCATGTTGCAGGAAGAGAAAGTGACCATTCAGCGTCAGGTGCGCGAGGTGGTCTCCCGCGTGCGCGAGTCTGAAAGCCGGATGCGGGTGCTGCAAAAAAATCAGCAGGTAGCGCAGCGGGCCTTTGACATCTCGCTGGCCCGTTTCAATAACGGCGACATCACCAGCCAGGAACTGGCGCTGGACCGGAATCGACTGACCCAGGCCAAGACCTCGTATCTCAAAGCCTATATCGATTATAAACTCGCCACCGCGGATTTGAAACGCAAAACCATGTGGGACTATGAGAAGGATCGTCCCCTGGTGGAGTAAGCCTCCCTGAGAAAACTGCTGCAGGCAGGGGCGTTGTATCGCCCCGAGCCTGCGTATCGCTCGTTTTAAGATAAAAAAATGAAAAGCATCGGGTGATCCATGCGTCCCAAAATCTTTATGCTGGACCAATTTCTCCTCGAGCGAATCATCCAGGAAGCCTATGAGGTGTTGAGCCGGGTCGGCGTGCTGGTGGAAAATCCCGAAGCGACCCAGCTTTTGCTTGATGGGGGCTGCGTGTTGCACCATCGGCGTGTGTGCATCCCCCAGGCGCTGGTGGAAAAGGCGCTGTACACGGTTCCTTCGGCTTTGATCCTTTATGATCGGGACGGCAAGCCGACCCTGGATCTGGGCGACGATCGGATCCATTTCAACCCCGGCTCTTCGGCCCTGCGTATTCTGGATTGGCCGTCGCAGCAGGAGAGAAGACCGCAGACCGCGGATCTCGTTCGTCTGGCCCGGTTGACCGATCGTCTGCCGCATCTGGCGGCGCAGAGCACCGGACTGGTGGCCGGGGATGTTCCGCAGGAATTGGTGGATCGGTATCGTCTGTACCTGGCGTTGATCCACTCGTCCAAACCGGTCATCACCGGCACGTTCACCCTGCAGGGTTTCAAGGTGATGCATGATCTGCTCGCGGCGGTGCGTGGCGGGCAAAAGGAGTTGCGCCTCAAACCCCTGGCCATCTTTGACTGTTGTCCATCTCCGCCGTTGAAATGGAGCAGAGTGACCAGTCAGGCGCTGATCGATTGCAGCCGCGCCGGCATTCCGGTTGAGCTGGTGTCCATGCCGCTCACCGCAGCGACGGCGCCGGCCACGTTGGCCGGCAGTCTGGTCCAACATACGGCGGAGACCCTGAGCGGGATCGTTCTCAGCCAACTGGCTGCGCCCGGTGCATCGGTGATCTATGGCGGCTCGCCGGTGGCCATGGATCCGCGCACCGGCACCACTCCCATGGGCGCTATTGAAACCATGATGATCGAATGCGGCTATGTGCAGATCGGCAAGTATTTCAATCTCCCCACGCACGCCTACATGTCTCTCACCGATGCCAAGGTGCTGGACGCCCAGTCCGGCCTGGAGGCGGCGATGGGCGCCGTGCTCGCCGGCCTGGCCGGGGTCAATGTGGTCTCTGGTCCGGGCATGATGGATTTTGAAAATTGTTTATCGCTGGAAAAATTGATCATCGATCACGAGATCTGTGGAATGATTCATCGGCTGGTGCGGGGCATCGAGCCGCGCGGCAGCCGGCTAGCCGCGGATTTGTACGGAGACTTGGAGGCCGGCGACCTGTTTTTCACCTCTGAGCACACGCTGAATTTTTTGCGCAGAGAGATCGCTGTGCCCGGACCGGTCATCGATCGTGATCCTTATGAAGTGCGCCGACGCAAGGCCGGTTATTCCATCGGCGAACGCAGCCATCAGCGGTTGCAGGAGCTGCTCTCCATCCCTGCGCCGCAGCCTTTGGCAGAACCGGCTGCCCGGGAACTGCATCGCATCATGACCGCTGATGCCGAACGACATGGCCTGCGGTCTCTGCCGGACCGCGCGGAAGGGTGAACGGTGTTCATTGATCAGCCGCCGTTTCGTCGCCGCGACAGTGAGAAAGGGGGATGAATTTTTTCCTTGTAATGCTGCATTAATTTTGCCAAATTGAACACTATAATTTACCATCTTACTCAACGATGTATCGGCTATGGATAGGTCTGTTCACGGTTCAGTTCTGGATAGTCCGGATTGTTCCCAAACGTCTGGTTCCCTGACTAAGGATCATGTGTGCGTTACCGAGGTCGATGGTGGTTTCGCGGTTCTGACTATCCCGGTGCATTCCGCCTGCGCCGGTTGTCACAGCAAATGCCTTCTGTCCGGCGACCAGCAGGTGCGGACTCTGCGCTTGCCTGTGCCCCAAGGGATGCGCTGTGCGGCCGGCGATTATGTCGACCTTCGAATTGATCCGCGGTTCGTCGCCAAAGCTTCCTTCCGCCTCTATTTGATTCCGGCTGTCATCTTGTTCCTTTTTGCCCTTTCGGGCAGAACGCTCGCTGCATTTTTGGGCCTGCAGGATCCTGATCTGGGTTCGTTGCTGGCCATTTTTTTTTCAATCCCGCTCTTGATCTGGTTCATCACGTATACGCGTAAAAAAATGGGTGGTGTGGAAAACATACGCATTATAACAAGGAGCCGAGAAGAATGAATCCTGTGTTTATCTCAACCGCCGTGATGGGAGGATTGGGGTTGTTCTGTGCCGGCGTATTATATTTTGCCGCTCGAGTCTTTTATACGCAGGAGGACCCACGGGTCGACCTGGTAATGGCCTTGCTGGCGAACAGCAATTGCGGCGCCTGCGGCTATCCGGGTTGCCGGGCTTATGCCGATGCGCTGATCTCAGGTCAAGTGAAGAGCAAATGTCCGGTGACCAGTTCGGAAAACATGGCGCAGATCAGCCGGCTGCTCGGCGCTTCGCTGGTGGAGCTGGAATCCATGGTGGCGGTTATTCATTGCCAAGGGGATTCCTCCGCCGCCAAGTTCGTCGGCACCTATTACGGCATCAATGATTGCCGCGCCGCGCAGTTGATCGGTGGAGTGGAAAAGATGTGCCCGTACGGCTGCATCGGCCTGGGCACCTGCATCACCGTATGCCCCAGCGCCGCCATTGTGAAAAAAGGCCGCATCGTCGAGGTGATCCGCAGCCGCTGCATCGGCTGCGGCAAGTGTGTGGACGTCTGCCCGCGCAAGATCATCTCTCTGGTGCCCGCGAGCAAGGATGTGGTGATCGCCTGCCGTTCGCATGACCGGGCGCCGTTGGTGAAAGAGTACTGCCGGGTCGGCTGCATCGTATGCAAAAAGTGCATAAAGACCTGCCCATACGGCGCCATATCCGAAGATGACAATCTGGTCAAGATCGACTATAACGTGTGCACCAGTTGCGGCGAATGCGTCGCCGTTTGTCCGCAGAACACGATTCGAGCGCTGATCCCGGACCGCGATCGCAGCGCCTTCAAAATGAAAACAGCGCAAGCCGTGGAGGTGGAAAAATAACCTATGATGCCTGCTCTGAAAAAAGTGACGTTTTCCAAAGGTGGAATTCATCCGCCGGAACAAAAGAACCTGGTCGACTCGAGCCGCTACAGCGTTCTGCCCAATCCACAAGAGTTGCTCATTCCGCTGAACCAGCACCTGGGCGCGCCCGCAAAGGCGATCGTGGAAGCACGGGCTGAGGTTCAGGCCCTGCAAAAGATCGCAGAGCCGGCCGGTTATGTCAGCGTCAGCGTGCACACGCCGCTGGCCGGCAAAATCAAATCCATCAGCCATCGGGATCTGCTGGGCAGTCTCGGCGATGCGGTACAGATCACCGTGACCCCCGACCAGCCGCCGTTTATGGATTTCAACGCCGAATCGCCGGCGCCGGACTTGGCGCATCTGACCAGCGAGGATATTCTGGCGTGCATCAAGGAAGCAGGCCTGGTGGGCATGGGCGGCGCGGCTTTTCCCACTCACGTCAAGCTCACGCCGCCGAAAGAGACCAGGGTGGAAACCGTGATCCTCAACGGGGCCGAGTGCGAGCCGTACTTGACGGCGGACGATTGCCTGATGCAAAACTTTCCGCATAAAGTGGTCTACGGCCTTTTGTTGATGCTTAAAGTGGTGTCTGCCAAAGAGGGCATCATCGCCCTGGAGGACAACAAATCCGTGGCGGCGAAAAAGCTCGCGGAGGTCGTGGCGGATTTTCCCAACCTCTCCGTGGTGGTGGCCAAAACCAAATATCCGCAGGGCGCGGAGAAACAGCTGGTGAACGCCGTGCTGAACCGCATCATTCCCCTGGGAAAACTTCCGGCCCATGTGGGCGTACTGGTGCAGAACGTGGCCACAGCGGCCGCGCTCTATGAAGCGGTACAGTTCAAGCTGCCGCTGGTACGCCGCATCGTGACTGTCTCCGGCGGTGCGGTGGCAAACCCGCAGAACGTTTTAGCGCCGGTCGGTGTCTCCGGCAGAGAGCTGCTCGAGTTCTGCGGCGGCGCCAAGGAGGAGATCGCCGCCATTGTCTACGGCGGCCCCATGATGGGCAAGAGCACCCACCGCATCGAAACGCCGGTGACCAAGGGCACCAGCGGCATCCTCTATCTGACCGCCAAAGAGGTGCACACCTATGAGGAACGGGAATGCCTGCGCTGCGGCAACTGCCACCGGGTGTGCCCCATGGGCCTGGTGCCGAACGAGGTGATGAATTATATGAAATACGGACTGTACGATAAAGTGGAAGATGCGCTCGCCTGCATCGAGTGCGGCACCTGCGTGTATGCCTGCCCGGCGCACAAACGCTTGACCCAGTGGTGCCGCCTGGCCAAATACGAGTGGCGCCGCCGTGAAGTCAAGCAGGGAAAGGAGTAGGCCATGGCAGAAGAGACCTTGATCAGCACAGCGGTGGAAATGCCTCCGAATCAGACCGATCTGCCCATCGAACACATGCGGCTGCAGAGCTCGCCTTATATGGCCGCGGAGACCTCCATTCCCAAAGTGATGTACAATGTGGTGATCGCCCTGCTGCCGGTCGCCCTGTGGTCCTTTTGGGCTTTCGGCCTTAGAGCGTTCGGCGTGATGGCCCTGAGCATTCTGTTCATGCTGGCGTTCGAATATTTTTTCGCCCGTTTTCGTAATCCGCATCAAGAGGCTTTGCGCCAGATGCTCGATGGCAGCGC
>JAKJDB010000161.1 GCA_022706175.1 Candidatus Zhuqueibacterota bacterium
CTCGATCTCGTCGCCCTTTTTCACCACTTCACCGGGGTGACGGATTTTTTTGGTCCAGGACAGGTCAGAGATGTGGATCAGGCCGTCGATGCCTTCCTCCAGCTCGACAAAGGCGCCGAAATTGGTCAGATTGCGCACCTTGCCGGTGTGACGAGAGCCGACCGGATAACGCTCGGCCAGGGTTTCCCAAGGATCCGGTTCCAGCTGTTTTAAGCCCAGGCTGATCTTGCGCTCTTCCTTGTTGATGTTGAGCACTTTGGCGTCGAGCATCTCACCCACGGCGAGAATTTTAGACGGATGCTTGATGTGCTGAGTCCAGGACATTTCGGAGATATGAATCAAGCCTTCCACGCCGCGCTCCAGTTCCACAAAAGCGCCGTAATCGGAAATGCTGACCACCTTGCCGCGGATCACGGAACCGACCGGATACTTGGCGCCCACATCCTCCCACGGATGCGGCTGCAGCTGCTTCAGGCCCAGCGAGATGCGGTCTTTATCCTCGTTGTAATCCAGCACGATCACCTTGATCTTGGCATCGAGACCCACCACCTCGGATGGATGCGCCACGCGGCCCCAGGACAGGTCGTTGATGTGCAGCAGGCCATCCACGCCGCCCAGGTCGATGAAGACGCCGAAATCAGTGATGTTTTTGACCGTGCCTTCCAGCACTTGTCCTTTTTGCAGGTCGGCGAGAATCTTTTCTCGCTGGCCCTTCATCGCTTCCTCCACCAGGGCGCGGTGGGAGACCACGATGTTTTTACGCAGGTTGTTGATCTTGACGATCTTGAAATCCATCATCTGACCGATCAACGCGTCGAAATCCCTGATCGGCCGTACGTCTATTTGCGAACCGGGCAAAAACGCATCCACCCCGCTCAGGTCCACCACAATACCACCCTTGATCCGTCGCACACATTTGCCTCTGACGATCTCGCCGCGGTCGTAGGATTGATTGACCAGGTCCCAGATGCGCATGAAATCGGCCTTTTTCTTGGAGAGCACCAGCATGCCGTCCGGGTCTTCGATGTCGTCGATGAACACCTGAAGGTCCTGCCCCACTTGAATAGTGGAGGGATCGTCGAATTCATCGATGGGGATCACGCCTTCGGATTTAAAGCCGATGTCCACCGCCACCTCTTTTTCATTGATGGCCAACACCTTGCCGGTGACCACTTCGCCGGACACAAAGTCGGACAGCGTCTCCTCGTAGAGGTTGGCCAGCTGAGCGAACTCTTCGCTGCTGTATCCTTCTTCGTCGTCCAGCGTGTTAAAGGCCTTTTTGTCCGCTGATTTTTTCTGAGCATCCGTCGCAGTCGGAACTGCGGGCGTGAGCACATCACCTCCTGTCCCTTGCGTGTTGACGGCGCCAACCTCTTCGGCCGGCACGTTTTCCTTGGTTTCTTCGTTCATGGGTTAGTTAACCTCCTTGTTATTGTGAATTGGCCCTACTGGGCCGAAAGTTCGAGCAAATAGTCGCGGACCTTTTCCAGCTGCCACTGCGGCGTAGAAGCACCGCCGGAGATCCCCACGCGGTCCGTAGGCCGCAGCCAGGTGCGATCCAGATCATCCACCCCTTCGATCTTGAACGATCGTTCATTCACCGCCCGGCAGGTCTCGTACAGCACCTGCGAGTTGGAGCTGTGGCGGCCGCCGATCAGCAGCAGCACATCCACCGAGGCGGCGAAATCGACCAACCGTTGCAGCCGCTGGGTGATGTGGCGGCAGCTGGTGTCATGCACCGTAGCCTGACGAACCCGGTCCTGTATGTTCTTCGCCAGGGTTAAAAAAAGGTTATGATCAAAGGTGGTCTGAGAAAAAATCGCCACCCGATCGCTGAAAACCACGTCCTTGAGATCCGCCTCCTTCTCGATGAGAAGGGGCTTGCGGCTGTAGCCGGCCAATCCGATCACCTCGGCATGTTTTTTTTTGCCGATGATCACGATCTGCTCGCCCAGTTCGTCTTTTTCAGCAATCAGGGTCTGCACCCGCCGGACCGTGGGACAGGTGGCATCTTCCACCTGCGCGCCGACCTGCCGCAGCGCCTCATAGCCCGCAGCCGCCAGACCATGCGTGCGCACCAGCACCCGCCGGTCCCTGAGATCCACAAGACGCTCAGCGACGAACGGCTCCTCCTGCGCTCGGGTGATCAAGCCCTTTTGCTGCAAACGCTGCAGCTCCGCAGGGTTGTGGATCAAAGCGCCCAGGGAGATCAAATCCCCGGATTGGGCCAGCCTATTTTCCGCTTTTTGCACCGCCCGCAAAACGCCGGGACAAAAACCGGCGTGGGCATCTATGACAATCTTCATGCATTCCGCTTTTTTAATACTTCCCGGATCACCAGATCCACCTGTTCGTCGATGCTGAGCCGGGAGGTATCGATGTCAATGGCCTCCTGCGGCCGGAGCAGAGGACTGTGGGTACGCCGACTGTCGCTGTCATCCCGCTGTTGCAGAGCGTTCATAAGTTCCTCGAGCGGCACGGCAACGCCCTTGGCCGCCAATTCGGCCTGTCGGCGTTTAGCCCGTTCCTGCAGCGAAGCGACCATAAAAAATTTCACATCCGCGTCCGGAAAGACCACGGTTCCCATATCCCGGCCTTCAGCCACCACGCCGCCCTGTTCGCCGAACCGCCTTTGCGTCCCCAGCAGAGCACGACGCACCCCGGGGTTGGCCGCCACCGGTGCGATGGCTTGTGTTACTTCCGGCATACGGATCTCATGGCTGACGTCCCGGCCATTCACCAGAATCCGCAGGCCGCTTTCCACGGCCTGGATGTCGAGATCCAGCTGTTCCGCCAGACGCGCCACGCGCTCGCTGTCCTGCAAATCGAGGTTCTGCTGCAGCGCCGCCCAGGTCACGGCACGATACAGCGCGCCGGAATCCAGATAGCTGTAGCCCAATCGTTCCGCCACACGGCGCGCCGTGGTGCTCTTGCCGGAACCCGCCGGCCCGTCGATGGTGATGATGAACGATTTGCCAAGACAAGCGGCCATGCGCGCTGTATTCCTCTGACTGCGATAAAGAGTGATCCGCCGTCGTCTCAGTCCGACAAGCCAACGGCTTTTTTCAATGCATGCACCTCGTCGCTGGTCAGGTGCCGCCATTCGCCGGCGCGCAAACGCTCCAGAACCAGAGGGCCGAACTGCACGCGGCGCAGATTTTTCACTTCATAGCCCAAGGCGGCCAGCATCAAACGCACCTGATGCTTTTTGCCCTCCTGCAGGCACACCGCGACCCGGTCCGGCGTTCTCCCATAAAACCAGGCCTCGCAGGGTTGAGTAACATAGTCCTCCACCCGCACCCCACGGGTGAGCCGTTCAAAATCGCGCGGGTTGAAATTGGATTTCAAGGTCGCGTAATAGGTCTTACTTATTTTAAAACGGGGATGCAAAAGGCGAAAAGTCAGATCCCCGTCGTTGGTCAACAGCAGCAATCCTTCGCTCTGGTAATCCAGCCGACCCACCGGAACCAGACGGCCGTCGATTTTCACCAGTTCCATCACGGTTTTCCGGCCGTGTTCATCCTTGGCCGTGGTGACATAGCCCTTGGGCTTATTTAAAAGAACATAAATCTTTTTGCCTTCGCACTGAACCGGATGATCGTCCACGGTCACGCGATCCTGATTTTCATCGACCTGGCAGCCGAGCGTCTGCACCACCATGCCGTTCACCTTCACCCGGCCTTCGAGAACCAGTTTTTCTGCGCTGCGTCGCGAGGCGATGCCGCAGTGAGCAAGATAGCGGTTAATCCTCATCGTGTTGGGATTCTTTATCGTTCATCGGCTCATCGGAGAAAGACGATGCGCCGGCGACTTGATCCGCTTGATAGGCCTCCGGTTCCTCCACTGCTGACGGTTCCTCATCGGTGACGGCCATCGGGTCAGGATCCTGCGTTGCTTGCTCTTCGGCGAGAAAGGACTCATCCGTGGCGTCCGCCTGCTGCGCCTCTTCCTCGTTGAACGACGGGCCGCCGGCCAGCACTTCATCCAAAGTCGCCTCTGCCAGCGGGACGGCCTCCGCGTCCGTTTCCGGCGCTGCGTCCGATTCGGGAAGCGTGATCTCTTCCGCCGGTGTTTCGCTGTGCAGAAACTCGGCGTCCGACGACTCGGACGGCTCCAACAGCCCGGGCTCGTCGATCTCCTGCTCCCGTTCCTGCTCCACCGCCGCCTGCTCCAATTCGCCCATGATGCGCGCCGCTTCACCGGCGGCCAGCAGCTCTTCGATCTCTTTGGGTTTGGGCAGATCGGCGAGGTCATTGATGCTGAAATACTGCAGAAACTCGGGCGTGGTGTTGAACAACAGGGCGCGGCCCTGGCCTTCGCCACGGCCGCTGATGGTGATCAGCTTGCGTTCCAGCAGTCCTTTGATAACGCCATCGGAATTGACGCCGCGGATCGCCGACACCTCTACGCGGGAGATGGGCTGTTTGAATGCGATGATCGCCAGGGTCTCCAGCGCCGCCCGCGTGAGCCGGTTGCGCTGTTTGCCCTGATACATTTTCTTGATCCAGCGGCTGTACTCGGGCCGCGAGGCGAACTGATAGCCGCCGCCCACTTTTTTCAGCGTAAACGCCCGGCCGGTCATCTCCTCCTGAATCCGGCCCAGCGCCTCTTCGATGTCCGCCTTGTCAAAATTTTCCAGAACCGAGACCATCTGATGGATGGTCAACGGCGTATCGGAGGCGAAAACCATGGCCTCCAACACTGATTGCAGTTGCTCTTTATTCATCCGCTTTTGTCAAATAGATTTCAGCAAACGGTTCATCCTGCCGCGCCACCACGGTTCGGCTGCGAATCAGCTCTAAAATCGCGATAAAGGTGACGATCCAGACGATCTTGTCTTCGCCGGGCAGAAACAATTCATGAAATTTCACTTCCACGCGTTCAAAAACGATCCGCTCGACATATTCGATCCGCTCCTCCAGGGTGACGGAGATCAGCTGCACCTCATGGACCGTAACCTTGGGCGCGCGATCGGAGAGAGAACGGAACGCGGCCACGAGATCGAACAGCGTTACCTCAGAGCTGGCGAGAAACTCGTCGTCCCAGCCTTCCTCAAACTTGAAACTGCCGCGCGGATAGATTTTGGCGGCGATGTCCTCCTTGACGCTGAGATCCTCCGCCACCTCCTTGAATCGTTTGTATTCGAGCAGGCGATGGACCAGTTCCTGACGCGGATCGCCGAATTCCTCCACCTCCTCGCCTTCGGTCATGCGCGGCAGCAGCAACTGCGCTTTGATGCGCATCAGCGTGGCGGCCATCAGAATGAAATCACTGGCCGCTTCCAAATCCAGCAGCTGGATGATCTCCACGTAGGCGAGGAACTGCTCGGTGATCCTGGCGATCGGGATGTCGTAGATATCGATCTCTTCCTTCTTGATCAGAAACAACAACAGATCAAGAGGTCCCTCGAAGGATTCTAATTTGATTTTGTAGGGCATACTATAACACAGGGAGGGCCGTTTGCAGCACGGCCCTCCATGAATTCCACGAATGATTGCGGCGCATGAATTTTAATTCATAAACAGATACGGCTTCCACCCCTCCTCCTGAATGCCGATGAAATGCTGAATGAAGAAGAGATGACTGGGCCGGCGTGGTTGCTTGGCCATGCGCAGATTGGCCTGCTCCGGCGTTCGATTGCCCTTGCGGCTGTTGCACTCCACGCACGCACAGACCAGATTTTCCCAGGTATCGCTCCCGCCCCGTGTCTTGGGCACTACATGGTCGATGGTGAACGGTCCCTTGGTCGAATTGCAGTACTGACAGCGATATCCGTCCCGGCGCAGAATGTTGCGACGCGTCAACTCGACCCGCTTGTGCGGTATATGAATGAAACGGCGCAGGCGTACGATGCTGGGCACCGGATAACGCAGGTGCTGGGAATGAACCCATCGATCCCGCCGTTCCACAACCTCCACCTTTTCAGCGAACTCGAGAACGATCGCCTTCCGGGCGGTCACCACGGTCAAGGGCTCATAATTCTGATTGAGCAATAGGACCTTGGCATTGAGCATAGGAAAACCGTTTGCTTAAAGATGGTTTATCGAGTAATATAGAAGGAATTTGCCAAAGAAGCAAGGCTTTTCTCCGCCGCAGCATAGGAGCCCCACAATGATCCACACTGCTTTAAACTAATTAAAACAGGTTGTTAGAACGAAGAAAGGAATGCGACTGAGGACGTTCGGCAGGCAACGATCCCCCGGGGCTTAAAGGGGCAGTTTTTTGGCCTCATCGATCAGCATGATCGGAATATCCTCCTCCACCCGGTATTCCAATCCGACCGGGGCAGAGGTGGTTTTGCCGCATTCGGCGTCCGTACAGACGCCCTTTTCATCCACCGGCATGCCGCACTGCGGGCAATGTTTGGCCCTGCAGGTGAGCGTGTCTTTTTCCGGGTTGTAGCTCAGATCGCCTTTGCAGGAGGGACAGGCTAAAATCTCCAAAAGCTCTTTGCTGACCATCAAGTGTCTCCCAAATTAAAAGTCGAAAGGCCGGCGGG
>JAKJDB010000162.1 GCA_022706175.1 Candidatus Zhuqueibacterota bacterium
TGATCCGTTTCTGCTGCTCGACTATTTCGGTTCAGACCGGCCGGAGGATTATCGCAACGGTTTTCCCTGGCATCCCCATCGTGGCATCGAGACCATCACCTACATGATCGAAGGCTTCTGCGAGCATGGCGACAGCCTGGGCAACAAAGGCGTCATCGGCACGGGCGATGTCCAATGGATGACCGCGGGCAGCGGCATAATCCACCAGGAGATGCCCCAGGGCGATGAAAAGGGCCGCATGTTCGGCTTTCAACTGTGGGCGAATCTGCCGGGCACGCACAAGATGATGCCGCCCCGTTATCGCGACATCAAAGACAGCGCCATTCCACGCGTACGATTGGCGAACGGAACCGAGATCAGGATTATCTGCGGTACGGTGGAAGGGGTTCGCGGTCCGGCGGAGGATGTCGTGATCGATCCGGAATATCTGGATGTGTACCTGCCGGCACAGACTGCATTCAGCCGCCCGCTGCCGGACGGCCATACCGCTTTTATCGCGGTGTTTAAAAACGGACTGCGCGTAGCGGACACCGCTGTGGGGCAGGGCGCTGTGGCCTTGCTGAGCCAGGGCGATGGTCTCACTGTCCAGGCGCTGGAAAAACCGGCGCGCTTTCTGCTGGTATCAGGCAAGCCGCTCAAAGAGCCCATCGCCTGTCGAGGGCCCATTGTCATGAACACCCAGGAAGAACTGGCGGCCGCGTTTCAGGCCTATAACAACGGCACGTTTATCCAAAAACAGCATAATACGTGATCCTGCAGGTCATCAGGCCGACCCGCGGGGCGGCGGAGCAACCGACGCGACAAAAGCATAACCCTCTCTCGATAGACAGGAATAGCAGTACATGACAATCTTTCTCTGGATTGGATTTCTCCTTTTCATCCTGGCGATGCTGGCGCTGGATTTGGGCGTGTTCCATCGCAAATCGCACGTCGTCAGCATTAAAGAGGCGTTGACCTGGAGCGCAGTGTGGATTGCGCTGGGCCTCTTGTTTTCGCTGTTTATCTATTTCGGCTATGAGCGGCAATGGCTGGGCCTCGGCACTGCGCTCGATGTCGCCGACCATGTGTACAATGACGGCCGATCAGCGGCTTTCAAGTATCTGACCGGCTATGTGGTGGAAAAGTCGCTCAGCGTCGACAATATTTTTGTCATCGCCATGATTTTCGGCTTTTTCGCAGTCCCGGCCATCTATCAGCACCGCGTTCTGTTCTGGGGCGTGCTCGGAGCGCTG
The DNA here is from genome assembly GCA_022706175.1 of Candidatus Zhuqueibacterota bacterium. Next base: position 1,233 of record JAKJDB010000162.1, read on the forward strand.
GTGCTCCGCGGTCTGATGATCGGCATCGGCGCTGCGCTCATCTCGCGCTTTCATTGGATCCTCTATCTGTTCGGTTTCTTTCTGATCGTCACCGCCATCAAGATGCTCTTTCTCAAAGGTCAGGAGATGGATCCGGAGCGCAACGTTCTCCTTCGGTGGACGCGCAAACTGATACCGGTGACAAGCCGTTATCACGGTGAACATTTTTTGGTGACCGCGGGAAGCCCGGCCTCGCTGAAAAACGCCACACCGGACAGCCCGGCGGCAGCGGATCCGATTGTGGATAAAGCCCCCCGCGGCACAAAACTGTTGACGCCGCTGGCTCTTGCCCTGATCATGGTGGAGGCGACGGACCTCATCTTTGCTGTGGATTCGATTCCTGCCATCTTTGCCATCACCGCGGATCCCTTTCTGGTTTTTACCAGCAATGTCTTTGCCATTCTCGGTCTGCGCTCGCTCTACTTTGCGTTGTCGGGAATGATGAATTCCTTCAAGTATCTCAAACCGGCGCTGGCCCTGGTTCTGCTGGTCGTCGGCGTGAAAATGCTGACCGTGCATTGGCTCAAAGTCCTGCTGGGCGACTATTTCAACCTTTATCTGCTGGCAGTGATCTTTACGATCTTGGCGGCCGGCGTCGTGGCCTCGCTGCTGCATAAAGACAGAAACGCCGCGCACCATGCGCTGTCCGAGGAACGCTGACCCTTCGTGAATGTTTTTATAACCATGAGATCCTTATGCGAGCGATGATCCGTATGGGGCTGTGGCTGCTCTTGCTGGTTTTCAGCGCAGCCCAACCGCAGGAGAAGAAAATGACATTAAATCCACTCTCCCCTGAAGAAAAACGGGTGATGCTGGACAAAGGCACCGAAGCGCCCTTTAGCGGAAAATATGTTCATTATAAAGAAGACGGTGTATATGTCTGCAAACAGTGCGACGCGCCGCTGTATCGCTCCTCCGACAAATTCGATTCGCACTGCGGATGGCCCAGCTTTGACGATGCCCTGCCCGGCGCGGTGCGGCGGCAGCCCGATGCCGACGGCCGGCGAGTGGAAATCCTCTGCGCAACCTGCGGCGGCCATCTCGGCCACGTGTTCACCGGCGAGGGATTTACCGCTAAAAATCTGCGCCACTGCGTCAATTCCATTTCTCTTCAATTCATTCCAGCGGAGACCATGAAACCACAAAAAGCTTATTTTGCCGGGGGCTGTTTCTGGGGGACCGAGCACTTTTTAAAACAAGCCAAAGGCGTGCTCTCCACCACAGTGGGCTATATGGGCGGGCACACGAAAAATCCCACCTACAAGCAGGTGTGCTATGAAAACACCGGCCATGCAGAGACCGTAGAGGTCGCGTTCGATCCCAAGCTGACCTCGTTTGAAGCAGTCGCCAAGCTGTTCTTTGAGATCCACGATCCCACCCAGGCCGATGGTCAGGGACCGGACATCGGTGATCAATACCGATCGGTCGTTTTTTATGTGGATGACGAACAAAAAGAGATCGCAGAGCGGCTGGTCAGCCTGCTGAAGGAGAAAGGGTTGAACGTGGTCACTCAGATCGTGCCGGCAACGACCTTTTGGCCCGGTGAAGAGTATCACCAGGACTATTACGAAAAAACCGGCAAAACGCCGTACTGCCACTTCCACACCAAACGCTTCTGATCATGGAAAATAATCTCATCGCCGGAAAGTTTTGGACATCCTACTAGAACACGCGACCCTGCAGCCGGGCTTTTGGACCATCACCGCCATCGTCCTCATCACGCTGGTGGGCGTCGCGGTGGGCAGCCTGCCGCGATTGCACATGAACCGCGCCACCATCGCCCTGGTGGGCGCCACCGCTCTGGTTCTGGTGGGCGCCATCACTTTTGCGCAGGCCTATTCCAGCCTGGATCTGGACACCCTGGTTCTTCTTTTTGCCATGATGGTCATCAACGTCAACCTCAGCCTGGCCGGCTTTTTCCGCCTGATCGGCTACAAAGTCATCCATTGGGCGAGATCGCCGAAACAATTGCTGGCGCTGATCATGATCAGCGCCGGAGTGCTCTCTGCCCTGTTCCTCAACGACACCATAGTCCTCATGTTCACGCCGCTGGTGCTGGAGATGACGCTGGCGCTGGAACGGAATCCGCTGCCCTATTTGATGGGCTTGGCGACCGCGGCCAACATCGGCTCCACCGCCACCATCACCGGCAATCCGCAGAACATGATCATCGGTGTGGCCTCGGGCATCTCTTACACCGCGTTCTGCCGCTATCTGGCGCCGGTGGCGATCGGCGGCTTGCTGCTGGCCTGGCTGCTGCTCCTGGTCGTCTATCGCCATGAATTTTTTTCCGGCCGCTTTGCGCAAACGCCGTTGGAAACGCCGCATTACCATCGCCCCCTGCTGATCAAAGGATGCATTGCAGTGACCCTGATGTTGATCGGTTTTTTCACCCATCTGCCGATTCCACTCTCCGCTCTGCTGGCCGCCTCACTGCTGCTGATCACCCGCAGGACCAAACCGGAGCGGGTGTTCAGAGAGATCGATTGGTCGCTGCTGGTTTTTTTCGCCGGCCTGTTTGTCGTCACCGGCGCCATTGAAAAATCCGGGCTCAGCGGCCGGCTGTTTGTCGTGCTCAGCCCCATCGCCCAACGCGGCATGGCGTACTTTAGCGCCGTGAGCACCCTGCTCAGCAACCTGGTGTCCAACGTGCCTGCGGTTCTGCTGTTCCGGCCCCTGGTGCCGCATCTGGCCGATCCACATCAGGCGTGGTTGAACCTGGCCATGTCCTCCACCCTGGCCGGCAACCTCACTCTGCTGGGCTCCATGGCCAACCTCATTGTGGCGGAGAGCGCGGCGCGGAAAAACGTTCAGCTGACCTTTAGCGAATACCTTAAATCAGGCCCGCTGATCACCCTGGCCACTCTGATCTGGGGCGTTCTGTGGTTGAAACTGGTGCTGTAATCCTTCATGATCCTATGTCAAAGGGAGAGTCTCGCATGATTGCCTCTCATCGCATCACCCTGCTGGGCGCAGGTTTTATCGGCGCCTTTTATACCCACACGCTGCACAAATACCGCAGCCGCGAACGCATGCACACGGTCTATTCGCGCAGCCTGGAACGCGCGGCCGGCCTGGCCGCGGACTGGGGCATCCCCAAACATACGACCGACATGAAGGCGGCGATCGAGGATCCGGAAACCGACACGGTGATCATCGGGCTGCCCAACCATCTTCATCTGCAGGCGGTGACCATGGCCGCAGCGGCCGGCAAAGCGGTGCTCTGCACCAAACCGCTGGGCCGCAACGCCGAAGAGGCCAAACTCATGCTCGAAGCCGTGGAAAAAGCGGGCGTTTTTCACGCCTATCTCGAGGATCTGGTCTATACGCCCAAAACGCTCAAGTCGTTGGACGCAGTGCACAAAGGCGCGCTGGGCAAGGTGCTGTGGGTGCGCTCACGCGAAACCCATCCCGGGCCGCACAGCGCCTGGTTCTGGGACCGGGAGATGGCCGGCGGCGGCGCACTCATCGACATGGGCTGCCACTGCGCGGAGATCATTCGCAGCTTTATCGGCAAGGAGATCAAACCGGTGGAAGTCATGTGCTGGGCCGACACGCTGATGCATCAGATCGACGCCGAGGACCACGCCATCGCCCTGGTGCGCTTTGCCAACCACACCATCGGCCAGATCGAAGTGAGCTGGGCGTTCCGCGGCGGCATGGATCTGCGTGATGAGGTGGCGGGCAGCGAAGGCACCATCTGGCTGGACCATTTCCTGCGCACCGGATTTCAGTATTACACCAACGTCGGCGCCGGCGGCTATGTGGCGGAAAAGGCCGAGAGCGACAAGGGCTGGCTGTTTCCTGTGGGCGACGAGGCCAATGAACTGGGCTACACCCACATGTTCATCGACGCCTTTGAAGCGATGGATCAGGGCAACAAGCCGGTGGAGGATTTCTATGACGGCTATGTCGTCAACACCATCATCGACGCCTGCTACCGCTCGGCCAAAAGCCGGATCTGGGAACCGGTGCAGCTGAGCGATTGGCGTGGAAGCGACGCTGCGACGCCTTCCGCGCTACCCCGTTCCGCTGATTCAGCGGCTGAGGAACTCGTCAAACAAGAGGTTATGCCGGACGGCCGGCTGAAAAAGATCTTCCGCAACCGGAAAAGCGGACAAATCCGTGAACAGATCGATTGATACCCAGGAGCTGCGATGAAGAAAAGAATCCTTGCTCTCTGCCTGCTGCTGATCCCCCTCAGCGGCTTTGGCCAAAGCACGGTCGATAAAGATGGAACGCTGGTGGTAAACGGCCAGCGCCGTTTTATTCTCGGCACCTATCATAATCCGGGAACGCTCAGCGAACTGTTCGAACTGGCGCAGCACGGAATCAATCTGGTCCACTGCAGCGCCGAAGAGAGGTCTCTGGATCAGGCCAAGACCGCCGGATTGTTCGCCTGGGTCAACACCGGCGCGAACCTGGATCTGAGCCGACACACGGCCGAGCGGAAACAAAATTTGTCAGCCATGACGTCCGCGCTGAAAGATCATCCGGCGCTGGTCGTGTGGGAGGCGCCGGACGAAGCGCTGTGGAATCTCTACTATCCGAATCTGGAAAAACAGCTGCATCGTTCCGATCTTACGGAAACCCAACTGGACAGCCTGCGGCTGAATCTTGAACAGAACAGCCGACAATTGGCAGACGGTTTTCAAAAAGGACTGGCGGTGTTGCGGCAGGCTGATCCACGCCGGCCGGTGTGGTTCAACCATGCTCCACGCAACTCGGTGGCGCAGCTGGCGCGCTTTTCAGCCCTGGCGGATATCATCGGCTGCGACATCTATCCGGTGCGCGTGGGCCACAACGGACACAGCGATCTGATCGACAAGAATCTGTCCTCCGTCGGCGCCTACACCGATCGCATGCAAGCCTCTGGGCCGCATAAACCGGTGTGGATGGTGCTGCAGGCGTTCTCATGGGATCAGCTGACCACCAAAAAGCCGGAGGAGATGGACCCGCAGGGATTTCCCTCGTTTCGAGAATCGCGCCATATGGCCTACGAGGCGATTCTGCACGGCGCCCGAGGCCTGCTGTGGTGGGGTTCAACGCTCAGCTCCACCAAGGCAGCCTACTGGAGAGCGATTCTGGCCGTCACCTCAGAGATCGCCGAACTGGAACCCTATCTGGTGGCTACGGAACTGAAAAAGCAATTGACCGTCGAGCCGCTGGCGTTCGCCGCCTCTGAACGTTCGCGGGTGGCCTATTCGTTCCGTCAATATC
>JAKJDB010000163.1 GCA_022706175.1 Candidatus Zhuqueibacterota bacterium
CCAGCCGGTCTCGAATAGAACCCAGCTGTCCGCCGGCACGAGGCCGTGCTGTTTCTCCCACCGGGTGATGTCTGCAACGCCGGCACTGGTTCCGCCTGTTGGCAGAACGATTTTTATCCCCTGCGCCATGAGACGGGTCAGGGGGATTCGTTCGAGGCTGCAGCCCGAGGCTGAAAAATGACGGGGAGCGCCCAGATGGGTGCCGCTGTGTTCGCCGAGGCTGATGCGCTGCAAGATAAAGCCATGCTGTTCCAGGCTGCACCACGGCGTGAACTCGACGCTAGGGTCGCCGGGCCAGACCGGCATGCCGGGCTGAATCGGCTGGGTCAGATCGATCAGGCGCAGCTTTTCCATGGTTACTCCTGAGGGCGGATTCAGTTCCGCGGCAACGGGTGGAACCGGCCATTGCGGATGGAGAAAATTCTCCGTTTTGTGTTGAAGAATTAATTTCTAAATTAGATAAAAATCCATCCACCTGCAACCGCATTTGTTGTATCTATTGGGTTCGGTTGTGGTCGCAGGATTCAAGGCTTTTTGTTTTATCCCAGGCAAGCCAAGGACAGACCATGAAAAAACAGCAGACCGTTTTAATCGTTCTGATCATGTTCGTCTCAAGTCGAGCTCAAGCGCCGATGGATACGGTGATTTTTTCTCATCGCCTGCACAGCGAGGTCGCAACCGGCTGTGTCGTCTGTCACGCTCTGGAGGATTCCAGCCTGCAGCCGTCCGATAATCTGTTGCCGGGTATGGAGACCTGCTACAGATGTCACGATCGGGAAACGGCCTGCGCGCTGTGTCACAGCAACCCCGACCACGCCGGCGGCTATGCACGCAGGACCCGTTCTATCGCGCGTTTTCCGCACAGCCGCCACAGGTCGGAAAAAATCACCTGTGTCAGCTGCCACCAGGGCATCGAAAGCAAGGCAAAGAGCGGTGGCCGTCATTCGCCGTCCATGGCAAGCTGTTGCCAATGCCATCGCTATTTGGACAAGCCGGATTATTGTTACGACTGTCATGCCAAAGGCGAACAGCTCCGGCCTGCAGACCACGGGCCCGAGTGGCGCAAAGGCCACGGCATGGTCCAAGCGGTTGACAGAGACAGCTGCACACTCTGTCACAGCGCGAATCGATGTCTGTCCTGTCATCAGCAGAACAAGCTGGACCGTTAGCGCTGTCCGCTTGATCTAAGCGTCATGCCGTGCTGTTCAGTCCCGCCTATGTGTCGATGCCCTTGCCGGTCTTCGGCTTACTGCTGTTCTGTGATCCCCGGCCAGCTATCGGTGCGAAACGGCGAGGCCGGCAGACCCGCCTGATTATACAAGTTGCCGATCGGATTGGCCGCCCAGGCATAGCGGACCGCCTTGGGCTGATGGATGCGTGGATGGGAGACCACGACGGTCTCGCCCTCTATTCTCGCGTCCGCCCAGACAAACTTGCGATCCTCTCCGGCAAGGGCAAACCCCTGCAGAGTGCGGCCGTTTTTAGCTGTCAAGCCCCCGGCGGTATGATCAAAATGCAACCTGATCGTATTCCCTTCCAGCGTCATCGAGCGGTAGAGAGGACCTGAGTGTTCGACGGGTTTATCGTAAACCAGTCGTAGCGCATTCAGGGCGAGCCGTCTGCCCACCTCCTGTTTGTTTTTGGGATGAATGTCCTTGGCGTCGCCGATGTCTATCGCCAGGGCCATGCCGGTGTTGGGCAGGGACAGAGTCATCAGCTGCGCTTCGCGGAGTTCCGCCCAGCTGTCGTCGGTTGGTTCGGTCTGTTCTTTCATAAAGTTTGCCAGCTGAACGAAGAGAAAGGGAAAGTCGCCCTGGCCCCAGTTTTTCCGCCAGTCCTGGATCATCAGCGGAAACAGCGTGCGGTATTGAAAAGCGCGCGGGGCGTTGCTTTCGCCCTGATACCAGATAGCGCCGCGAATGGCAAAGGGCATCAGGGGGTGCAGCATGGCGTTGTAAAGGACCGTCGGCCGATTGGGATTGTTCGGCGATAGCGGCTCAGGCCCCAATACGTTGGTGTCGAAGCCGATTTTGTAGCGCCAGGCGCCGGCCAAAGGTACTTTTTCGCCCTTGCTGCTCTCGAGGTACATCTGTTTGGGCTCACCCCATATGCCGCCGGTACCGCCGATATCCTCAACGCGGACAACGATGCGGTTGACCCCTTGCTGAATCGCAGCGGCCGGGATCGGGTAGGTTCTCAACGCGTTGGCGTCCTGCAAACCGCCGACCGCCACGCCGTTGACCCAGGTGAGATCGTTGTCGTTGATTGGACCGAGATGCAGGGTCAACGGTGATCCCTGCATGGAGCGGGGAAGGGTGAACTCTTTGCTGAACCAGACGACGCCGTCCAGTTTCGGGTATCCTGCCTTCTCCCACCTGGTGGGAAGGTTCATCGTTCGCCATTGGGACATATCGCAGGACATCTCATTCCAGACCGGCCGGCCGTCTTGGAATCCGCTGTCGCCGGCTGCGACTTGAGCTTTACGATTTGCCATAATGGAATCGTATTCAGCCTGTGATTGAATGTAAGTAGAGTCCATTTGCGCGATCAGTTCTTGAAAATAGGGCATGGTGTTCAGCGAGGCCTCGCTGGTCCAGGCTTCCGCTACCGTTCCGCCCCAGGAGGTGTGCACCAGGCCGATCGGAACAGCAAGCGTTTTGTACAACTCGCGGCCGAAAAAATAGGCCACTGCGGAGAACTGTGGAATCGTCTCCGGACCGCAGGCGCTCCAGCCCGGGCAGTTGACAGTATCCAGCGGCGTCCGGCTGATCGTATGCTTGACCTGGAACAGACGGATGTCCGGATAAAGGGCGTCGCGGATCTCCTGCTCATAGTTGAGCACTTGCCCCCAACCGGCGAGCGGCATCTCCATATTGGATTGGCCGGAACAGACCCAGACTTCGCCCACCATCACATCGTTGAAGCGGATGGTGTCCGCACCGATCACACGCAATTGATAAGGGCCGCCGGCGGACAGGGGCGCCAGGCGGACCATCCAGGAGCCGTCCTCTTTAACCTGGGTTTGTTTGCGCTGATCCTTGATCTCCACTGTAACAATGCCTCCGGCATTCGCTTTGCCCCAGACCGGCACCTCCTGGTCCCGCTGCAAAACCATGTGGTCGTTGAACAGGGTGATCAGCTGAATGTTTTTCGCCGGCCTGGTGAACCAGGAACAGCCGGAAAACAGAGCGGCAAAAATGATAAGAAGAAGCAAAAGTTTGGTTGGTTTCATCGAGGTCTCCATGGGCTAAGTGAACGGGTGGCGTCGGCATGAGGCAGGCGCTATTTGCTCTCGAGATTTTTTCGATACGCATCTTTGTACAGACCGATTTGTTCGAACGGGATTTTTTTGAATCCCGGTATCTCCTGATAGACGATGGAATCGTCCTTTAATTGAAAGTTCATGTTTTTGGCGTCGACAAAGCCGGGATCTTTTTTAGTCAAATAGTTGTTTTTGAACTCGAACTGCGCATGGATACCCACCAGGCGGAAGGACTCTTCGTAATTGTACAGCACGTTGTTCTCCATCAGATTTCTCGCCGGGTACATGCCCTCATAGGTTTTTCCGTCCTCTTTCAGGTCAAGCCAGTTCACCAGGTTCGGATAGCGCGTGCTGTAGGGCGGCTTTTTTATGTCGAGATAGTGGGTCAGGCGGATGCGATAGATGCCGCGCTCACCGAAAAAATAGTCCCATTGATCGAGTGCGAAATCCCACCACATGGATTTCATCAGCAGCGCCGGCCCATAGTTATTGTCGATGAAAAGGTTGTTGCGGACCACGAGATCCTGACCGCCGTTGCTGTACACGGTGCCGTAGGTGGCGGCCTGAAAAAAGACGTTTCCCTCCACCAGCGCTTCGCAGGAGGCGTCGTCAAAGTAGACGCCCATGATCCAGCGCCGGTCGGTGCGGCCGACGTGATGGATGAAATTGTAGCGGATGATGTTGCCGCGGTCGCTGGGATCTCTGCCCAGGTACCAGGCCGAGGCGTCGTTGGAGTTCATGGCCACATGATGGATGTGATTGTACTCGAACACGTGGTCGTTGCCGCGCACAAAGATACCCTGCAGATCGGCGTTATAGATTTCGTTGTGGCGGATCAGGTTGCCGCAGCCGTCCACATTGATGCCCGCCCACTGGGCTTTGTTGCGCAGCTGAAAATCGTGAATACGGCAGTTGCTGACGAAATTAGCGCCCGGGATCAGTTCTTTTTTACTGCCGCCGCCGATAACAATGCCGCCCGAGCCGTTGTTATACACGTCGCAGCTGAGCACGCCGTTGTTTTTGCCGCACTTTCGATCCCACACGGTGTTGTGATAATAATGGCCCTGAAAGCTGCCGACCTCTTCAGAGACCGGAATCCCCTCATAATCATCCGCCGTGGCATGGGGAAAGGTCTGGCGCGCGCCCTGACCGATGAGGATGCCGGTGGTGCCGGTATTGCGCACCGTGCAGCCGGCGATCAGATTGTTCTCCCCACCCTCCATATAGATGCCCAGGCCTCGAGTGACTTCAACGGTCAAGCCGCTGATGATCACGTTCGCTGCGTTGATCAGGCTGAGCAACGGCTCCTCGAGCATGGAGACTTCGATGAGCGCCTGCGACAGATCGCCTGGCGGGTAGAGATAGAGCAGCCCGGTGGCACGGTCGAGATACCATTCGCCGGGGCTGTCAAGCTCTTCGAGCAGGTTCATGGCAACGTATTGGTTGAAATTTTCACCGCTGCCGATGCCATAGATGTGCGGCTTGGTCAGGGTGATGCGCCGGCTGAGAGTGTCGATCGATCGGACCTTGATCTTGTCGTCGGCAAATCCGTATTTGAAGGCGCCCTGCAGCCAGATGTCCTCATTCTTCAACCAGCGGGCGTGGCGGTCATCGGTATAGAGAAAAATGCCGCCGCGGTCGCTATAGTCGCCGATGCGCGGCACAGAGCCGGGATCGATCACCTCGCCGATGGCGATGCCGCCGTGGTTGGGATATCTCGCCAGCGTCATAATCTGATGATCGATGTACAACTCCAACGGCGCATTGACCACCGGCAGGCCATGCCCGAACTGCCGGTGCTCTCCGTACTGGGTAATGCCGAGGCCGGCCAGATCGATCTGAAGGATTTTGTCGCGAACCCCGGCATCGAACCGCTTTCGAATGTCTTGCGAGGCGACCGGAATAAATCGTCTTGCATCGATGCGCACACCGCCGATCAGCCGTACCGGTTCGCCCGGCCTCGCGGTGTAAGTGACCGGCGCAAGCGGTTTGCCGGAATCCCGCTCGTCCAGTTTAAAAGTTTTTCGCAGGGGGTAATCGCCGCTGCCGAGATAGACGGTAAAGCCGTCCGGTGGGTATCCTTTTTCCTGCTTGTATTTTCTGATCGCATCCCGGGCGCGCTCCAGTGTGGCGAACGGTTTTTTAAGAGTGCCCGGATTCTGATCGCTGCCGCTGCACGCGATATAGTAATCGCGCGCCAGGACGGCTTGAGTCAGCAGTAAAAAAAGGATCACGCCAAGTCTCATGGCAAACCTTCAGAATTTGTTAAAAGCGGTGAAAAGGCTGTCTGTTTCATGGATAATGTGCTTGCTTCTGAATCGCCGAATAGCTAGGTTTGATCCAGCCGCCGGCTGCACTTTTCTTTACTGGAGATCTTTTGGGGAGCCGTGCAGCCGCCGCACACCAACGGGCTGTCCGTTGTCCAATGTACGGCATAATCCTGATTAATTCAATAGCCGATCGAGTCAAGGAGAAAATGACAGTCATGCAAGAACAGTGGCAAGCTTTGGACCGCCGGATTCAAACCTGGTGGGATGCTGAACTGCATACCGCCCGGGAACAGGATTTGGCGGATCCGAAAAGTCATGAGATCTGGTCCCCGACCGAGGAACACCGGCAGCGCAAGATGAACAAACCTCAGCTTCCCACGCTTCTCTATCTGCCGTTTCCCTATATCACCGCCGGCGGAGGGGAAGCGGCTTTTCCAGAGATGTACTGCTGGGACACCTATTTCATAAATCGCGCGCTGGCTCTTCACGGCCGGTTCGATATCATTCGCCATCACATCTTGAATCAGCTTTTTTTAATTGAACGCTACGGCATGGTGCTCACCGGCAACCGCACCTATTATCTCGGCCGGTCGCAGACGCCGCTGCACAGCGACAGCGTGCTGCTTTATTACAAGCACACAGGGGATTCCGATATGATCAGCCGGGCTTACCCGGTGTTGAAACAAGAGTACCAGGGTTACTGGCTGGCGGACCATCACCAAACCCGCAGCGGCTTGGCCACCAACCGCGATCTGACCGAACTTACCGCACCGGCGGCTGCGTACGATGTCGACGAATCCCTGCGGCCGGAGCTGGCGAGCGAAGCGGAGGTGATGGATTTCACCTCCATCTATGCCGGCGATGTCCGCGCCTGCAATCCGCTGCAGACCAATTGCGTCCTGGTCAAATATGCGCGCAATCTGGCGGTTATGGCCGGTCTGATCGG
>JAKJDB010000164.1 GCA_022706175.1 Candidatus Zhuqueibacterota bacterium
TTGACCGCCGCAAATCGGGACATGATCCGCTGCACCTCTGTGCTGCCGCAGTACGAGCAGGCCGGCCGCTCGGCCTCCTCCCGAGTGCGGATCAATAGAGCCGAACACCGGCGGCAATCCGAGCAATGATATTCATAGATCGGCATATCCGCCTCCATACCGTGGTCAGGCCAAAGCTTTCAGCGCCGCGGTCACGGACGAATAATTGACCATCAGCTCATCCAGGTGCGCGATTTTGATCAGACTGATGACCCGTTTCTGCGCTCCCACCAGCGCAAAATTTTTTCCGGTGTCACGGGCCTGGCGCAGGCCTAACAGTAACGCGCCCAGTCCGGAACTGTCCGCGTAGGTCGTCTGCTTCAGATCCACCAGAATGGTCGAGAGCTCTTGTTCGTTGAGGAGCAGCAGCAACTGCGCTTTCAGCTCAGAGGTAAAGCGGCTGTCCAGCCGCTCTTCTCCAATGTGCAAAATCGCCGTGGAGGCTTTCTTATCCACCGAATACTTCATATCGAGTTCCTTATTGATGGTTCAGTCCGTACCGCGCGGCATTCGCGTCAGCGACAAACATTCCGCCTTTTCTGCGCCAACCGGCCATGCCGGTTGCATAACGTACTCATTTTTTCTCTCCCGCGCAATGGGAAAGCTCCCAGAGCTTGGCATACTTGGCCGCCACATAATGGGCGGAGAGCAGACAGAGCGCCAGTCCCTCCGCGCCGTCCAGAAAACCCCGTTTGATCACGTACATTTTGACGAATTGATGCAGGGGCCGCAACAGAAACGAACCCACTCCGGCACGGCGGCCGCGGCCATGCAGCTCCTGCGCAGCCAGGGTGGTGTAGCGGTTAAACTTTTCCAGATACTGCTCCAGCGAGCGATCGGTATAGTGCAGCAGGCTGTTCTGCAACCGCCCGCAGGCGCCGTCCACCTCCACCCCCTCATGCACGAGATGGCCGTTGAAACGGCCGTGGTTGCGGCGAAACAGGCGCAGCACATAACCCGGATACCAGCCGCAGTGCCGGATCCAGCGGCCGAGAAAATACGCCTTGCGCGCCACACGAAAGCCATTTTCCGCAGGCTGGGAATCGATCAGGCGGCGGATTTCCTTCGCCAGGGGACCGCTGATGCGCTCGTCGGCATCGAGCCAAAAGACCCAATCGCTGTGACAGCGGTTCAGGGCCATGGTTTTATTCTCCGCATAGCCGCGCCAGGGTTCGACATACACCTGGTCGGTATAGCGGCGCGCGATCTCGACCGTGGCATCCGTGCTCTGGCTGTCGATGACGATCACTTCATCCGCCCAGGCAACGCCGGCCAGACAGTCGCCGATGTTGTCCGCCTCATTGCGGGTGATGACGATGACGGCCAGCGTGCTCACCAGTGCCGCTCCCTGGCAGCCTGCTGTTCGGCCGGGGTCGACCGCTGCCAGTGCCATCGTTTCATGTAAACCGCCATGGTGAGCAGAGAGGAGATCCAGCACAACATCAGCCCGGGCACGCCGTCGCGAAAACCGGAGCGGCCGATGTATTTGCGCAAAAACGCCGACAGCGGATGGGTGATGAAATCAACGGGCCGCACCCGGCCCCGGTCCAAACGGTCCAGCGCCTCCAGGGTTGAATAGCGATTCATCTTTTCCAGGCTGTCCGCCAGGGAACGATGGCTGTCATGATCCAGATCGCCCGCCAGCTCGCCGATGCGACCCTGGACGAGAAATCCCTCGTGCACGCGGGACAAGCTTACGGTGGTGCGGTCTTTTTTAAACAAGCGCAGCTGATAGCCCGGATACCAGCCGCAATGGCGAATCCAGCGGCCGATAAAATAAGAACGCCGGGCCAGGCGATAGCCCTCGCATGGGTCTACGGCGGACAACACCCGCTGAATCTCGGTCGCCAGCTCCGGCCGCACGCGTTCGTCCGCATCCAGACTGAGCACCCACTCATTCCGGCACTGTTCGAGGGCAAACTGCTTCTGCCGGGCAAAGCCGGGCCAAGGCCGGATAAAGATGCGGTCGGTAAAAGCTCGGCAGATGGATACGGTCTCATCACTGCTCTCGGCATCGACCACCACGATCTCATCAGCCCAGGAGACGCTCTCCAGACACGCGTGAATGCGCGCCGCTTCGTTGTGAGTGATGATGGCGACGGACAGTGCGGACATGGGGTCCCTTCAACGATCGGTTTTCATGCTTCTACAGCGCCGGCTGATCAGCCGGGCAACAGCCTGTTTTTGGCCAGGCACTCCTTCACCGCCTGGAACACGGACGTGACCGGCAGCTCCTCCATACAGTGGACGTGATCACACTCGGTGCGGTTGCAGGCCAAACACGACAACGCGGTGTTGCGCACTACTGTATGCTGCTCACCGTACGGCCCCTGCAGTCTGGGATCGGTGGGGCCAAAGATCGCCACACAGGGAGTGCCGACGGCGGCGGCGATGTGCATAGGCCCCGAATCGGTGGTCACCATGATCGTCGCGCGCTGAAGCAGAGCCGCCAGCTGCGTCAGGCTGGTGGCCGGAGCGAGCACGATCCCAGAGGCCTGCGCCATGCGGCCAAGCTGTTCCGCCTCCTGATCTTCACCAGGTCCCCAGACGGCCACCAGGCGGAACGGATAGGTGCGCGCCAGCATGTCGCACAATTCTGCGAAACGCGGCAACGGCCAGCGTTTGGCCGACCACCCGCCGGAAAAATTGATCACCGCCACACGTCGGTCAGGCCAGCCGAGCTCATGGAGAAAAGCGTCGGCAAACCGGATCTCTTCAGAACCAAACGCCACCTGCGGACGGCGGCAGACGATGGGAATCTCCAGCGCCGTCAGAGCATCGAGATGCCATTCGGCCTCATGCACCTCGCTGGCGCGCGACGGCACCACAAGGGTGTAGGCCAAACGGCGCACACGATAGTCGTAACCCACTCGATGGTGAGCGCCGCTGACCCAGGTGATTAACGCGCTGCGCGGATTGCCGAAAAAATCGAACACCAGATCGTACCTCTCGGCGCGAATGGATCTCAGCAACGGCGCCATGGCCCATCGATCCGTCCAACGCTCGGAACCGGGGCGAACGCTCCGATCCAAAATCCATACTCGACGCAGCGCCGGATGTTGAGACAGGATCGCCGCCGACGCCGGTTCCGTTAAAAAATCCACCGTCGCGTGGGGAAAAGCCCTGGCCAGATTCTCCAACACGATGGTGCTCAATACCACATCGCCGATGGCGCGCAGTTTGATGACGAGTATTTTTTCGGCGTGGATCAAATTTGTCCGCCTGCAAACAAAAGCCCGAATCCTCGGGTCCGGGCTTGGTCGTCCCTCTCATGCGGAACGAAGGCGGATCGCCCTGGCGACCGCCTCACGAGTCGCCGGCGTCACCGCCATTCGGGACAGCTCCCGGCAATGGAACCACCCGGCATCCGCGACATCTGCGCCGGCCCGCACTTCGCCGGAGGCATACTCGGCGAAATAGTTGAGGACCACATAATGAGTGGGAAAGCTGGTATTGTTGATGTCTATGAATTCATGGAAATCCAGGAAAGCATAATGCTGCGCGACGATCGAGCACTCTTCCATCAGCTCTCTCTGTGCCGCCTGTAAAACGGTTTCGCCGGGTTCTACTTTACCGCCCGGCGGTGTCCAATGATCACGATACGGTGGTTGACTGCGTTGAATCAGCAGAACATGCTCGTTGCGAAAAACCAGGACACCGGCCCCCAAGCGCGGCCAGAAAAATCCATTGCGCTCAGCCGCCTGCATCAGCCATCCTGATGTTGGAGATCGAGGCGGGAGTTACTCCCAATCGTCATCCCCCTCCCAGTCCGGGGCGCCTTCAAACAGATCTTCTTCCGAGTCCTCCCATTCCTCATCCTCTTCCCAATCATCCTCGTCCTCTTCCCAGAACTCGTCCTCCCAGTCTTCCGTTTCAGCTTCGGCTTCGGCCTCGTCCTCCGTCCACTCCTCATCCTCTTCGCTTACTTCCTCGAGATCCTCTTTGTCCGGATCTTCCTCCAGTGATTCCGAGGCCATCTCCTCTTCGTCGTCATGCAGGGGCTCTTTATCCATGTCTTCTTCGTCTTTTCGTTTTTTCCTTGGCATGTTTTCCTCTAATATTTTGGATTGAAAATTTCGGGTAAAAGTATCAAATGCAATTCTAATATGCAACAACAATTTACGCAAAAGCCCTTTATGACCCGCTCATAGACCTACTTATTCAATTCTTTATTATATAACAAGTTGCAACAAATTTCATACATAGAGTCCACCGAGACCGATGCACAACGATGATCCTCAGCCCGCACAGCGCAAAATTCGTCACCCCAGGGCTTCCATAGAGCGGGATCCGTGGGACCGAAAACCGCGACCAAAGGCGTAGAGACGCTGGCTGCCAGATGCATCACCCCGGTGTCGTTGCAGATGAACAATGCGGCCCGACTGTACAGGCCGGCCAGCCTGCGAAGGTCCTTGTCCACGGCGATCAGCGCCGGTGCATGCAGGGCTGCAACCAGTTCCCGGCCAAGCGCTTCCTCCGCCGGTCCCCAGCTCACGGCCAACTGAAGAGACTGCGTCTCCTGCAGACGATTGGCCAGAGCGGCGAACGAAGCCACCGGCCAGCGATTTTCCAATTTGCCGGCGCCGGGGTGAAGGATCACCAGCGGCCGGCGCGGATCGCGGCCCCACCCCATCCACCGCCGTTGCGCAGCGGCCCGCTCTTCGCCGGTAATGAATATCCGTTCATGAGGATCGCCGCCGGTCAAGCCGATCCGGCGGACGATGTCGAGATTGCGCTCGCTCTGGTGCCGCTGCGCGGTGGGTTGAGGCGCCGTCACATTATAAAAAAAGTTCCGGCTGGTTCCGCCGAAAAGCAGATGCTCCGGCCCGACGATGTAGCGGCGGCAGCAGAGGCGAGCGATCAGATCGCTGGTCAGCGAATGTGAAACAGTATTTAGAACGACGGCGAGATCGAATCGGTTCCTTACGGCCGAGAACAGTGCGGTCAACGCGTCGAGCGTCCAGTCGCGACCGTTGCCGGCAAACGGAATCACCTGATCGACGTTGGGATCATAACGCATCAGCTGCGCGGTGTTTTCGCGGGCGACCAGCGTCAGCGGGCGGCCGGGGAAAAGGGTGCGCAGCGCGGCAAAGACCGGAGTGGAAAGGAGAAAATCGCCCAGTTGATCGTGTTGGCGCACAACAAGAATATTTCTCACCAAGGCCGGATCGAACTGTTCCATGGGCAGGGGCGGCAGGCCAAGCCATTTTTCCAGCCAGCGCAGATGCTGGTGCTTAAAAGTCTGTTCGAATCGATTCCAGAGATGCACGTCATCGCCTTGCATGAATCAGATCGATCTGCTCCTGAAACAAACGCAGATAGCGGTCGATCATCTGTTCGAGAGTGAAATGCTCCTGCACCCGCTTTCGGCCGTTTTGTCCCCAGAGTTGCGCACGATCGGGGTGAGCCAGAATCTCCTCCATCGCCTGCATCAGGGCGTCCACGTCCTGCACCGGAACCACTCTTCCGGTGAGGCGGTCGAGAACGATTTCGGGCATGGAGCTGACCGCGGTGGTCACCACGGGTTTGGCCGCGGCCATGGCCTCCAGCAGCACAATGCCGAACCCCTCCCACAGCGACGGCAGCACCAGCAGGGTGATGTTCTTCATGATCTCCTCGATGTCGTCGCGAAAGCCGAGCAGATGGATTCGATCGTCCAGGTGATGGCTACGACCGAACTCGAGGATCATGGGGCGCAGCGGTCCTTCGCCGACCATCACGAGATGAGCGTCGTGGTTCCGATCTTTCATGCCGGCGAAAGCGGAGAGCAGAGTATGCACACCCTTGCGCTCGTCCAGTTGGCCGACGAATCCGATCAGCGGCGTGTCCGCCGCCAGGCCCCATTGCCGGCGCATATCCAGACGGCGCGGAGTCAGAAAGGGCTGTGGATCCAGGCCGTTGTAGATCACCTCCACCCGGTTGGGATCCAGCCAGGGGGCGTTGCGCAGCAGCGCGTTTTTCGTCGCCTGAGAATTGGCGACCACACGGTGAGCGAGCTGATTGTAGGACCAGCGATAATGGATTTGATTTTTTAAAGGATAATCAACCCCGCGCCGAGGGATCACCGCCACGCCGCCGGCGAGCCGGCCGGCCAGGCCGGCGAAGCGCAGCTCTTTATCCATATTGGCCAGCACCACATCGATGGCGAGCTTTTTAAGCAGCCGCCGGGTGCGCAGAATGGTGAGCGGGCCGAAATCGCCGCGAATGGGAAAGGTGAACAGCGGAATCTGCACAGCCTGGGCGCGTCGCGCCAGTTCGGTATCGGGCCGGCAGAGCAGATGCACCGCATGGCCGCGCGCACGCATGGCGGTCAACGTGCGCAGCATCCACACCTCACCGCCGCCGAACATTTGAATGGTGTTTACGAACAGAATGCGCATATCATCCCAAGCCGGCGATGTGATGGATGCGCTGAACGACGCGGCAGGGATCGT
>JAKJDB010000165.1 GCA_022706175.1 Candidatus Zhuqueibacterota bacterium
CGCGAACTCCTAACAAACAGCCCTGGCGGGTGGTGCAGCAGAACGCCTGTTTTCATTTTTATCTGCAGCGTTCCACTGGCTATCAGCGCAATCGGTCCCCCTTGCCCTCTTTTACCATCGCTGATCTACAGCGTGTGGATATGGGCATTGCGATGTGTCACTTTCAATTGACGGCTGAAGAAATGGGCTTGAAAGGCGAATGGTGTGCAGCTGATCCGGGTCTTGCCAAGCCGAATGAAGCGGTTGACTATATCGCGAGCTGGACAGAAAAATAAAGTCTGTGGAACTGCCGACCTCGCCGGCTCTGCAAAAGGCGCGGGACTGCAGGGACCGGATGTAAATACGATGGGTCAGCTTTATATGGGCCTGTGGTTTTTTCGAATAGGAGCGGTGAAGCCATGAAGATTCTTTCGATTCTCGGCACCCGGCCGGAGGCCATCAAGATGGCGCCGGTCATCAAAGAGTTGGACAAGTTTCCGCAAGAGCTCACCAGTGTAATCTGCGTCACGGGCCAGCATCGCCAGATGCTGGATCAGGTGTTGCAGCTGTTTGACATTCATCCGCACCTGGACCTCAATCTGATGCAGCCCGATCAGCGGCTGGCAACGCTCACCGCCCGATTGTTTGAAGAGCTGGATCGAGTGGTGGAACAGGTCCGGCCGGAGTGGATTCTGGCCCAGGGAGACACCACCACTGTGTTTGTTGCTGCAGTGACCGCCTATTATCACAACGTCCGCTTCGGCCATGTGGAGGCCGGGTTGCGCACCCTGGACAAGCGCCGTCCCTTTCCGGAGGAGATGAACCGCCGCCTGGCTGATGCGGCGACGGACGTCTATTTTGCACCCACGGAACGGGCGCGTCAGGCGCTGCTGCATGAAGGCTTTGCGGACACGGCCATCCATGTCACCGGCAACACCATTGTCGATGCTCTGCTGGAGATCAGCCGGCGGCCCTTTGATTGGAACGGCTCTGCGCTGCGCGCCATTCCGCAGAATGAACGCATGGTGCTGATCACCGCTCATCGCCGGGAGAGTTTCGGCGAGCCTTTTCGCGAGCTGTGTCATGCCATTCGCGAGCTGGCCGGCCGGTTTGCTGAGACGGAGTTCATCTATCCCGTGCATCTCAACCCCAACGTGCGCCGGCCGGTGAGTGACATTCTCTCCGGCTTGAAAAACGTCCATCTCATCGAACCGCTGGATTATTCCGCACTGGTCCATTTGATGAAACGGTCTCAACTGATTCTCACCGACTCGGGCGGCATTCAAGAAGAAGCGCCGACTTTCGGCGTGCCGGTGCTGGTGATGCGCGACACCACGGAACGGCCGGAAGGGGTGGAGGTGGGGATCGCCAAACTGGTGGGCACGCGTCGAGAGTCGATCGTCGCTGAAGCGGGCAAGGTGCTGAGCGAAGAGCGGTCGGGTGCGGGCAGGAAGAGCATGGTCAATCCCTACGGCGACGGCCTGGCGGCGCAGCGGATCGTAGAATTTTTGCGCAACAACGGGTGAAAGGATGCGGCTGCCGGGGGTTCGTCATTTTATTTCACATAACTGATCCGCAGGTGGGCTTCCTCATCTCCCGCCCTGACTCTGCAAAGGTAGGCTCCGGAAGCCGCCTCCTCGCCGGAATCTTTGCGGCCGTTCCAATGAATGGTATGGAAGCCTGCTGACTGCATTCCGTTGACCAGTCGCCGAATGATTCGACCCTGCAGATTATAGATCGTCGCGTCCACCCAGCCTGAGGCCGGCAGGTCATAGGAAATAGTGGTCCCGGCATTGAAGGGATTGGGATAGTTGACGTGCAGCATCAAATGGCTGGGCAATTGCCGCAGGACCTTCACCATGGGCAGCAGGTGCGACTGCCCGTCGCGATCCAGCTGTTGCAGCCGATAGTAGAGCTGCCCCCAGTCGATCTCCGCATCCAAAAATGAATACTCGTGCAGTCGGGCCGAGGTGCCGTTGCCGGATACAAAGGCGATCTGCTCCCAGGTGTTGCCATCCCTTGAACGGAGCACGGTAAATCCGAGGTTGTTGGTCTCGCTGGCGGTTCGCCAGAGCAACCGTACGCCGTCTGCCTGTACGGCGGCGGTAAAGGAGACCAGCTCCACGTCCAAGACGTGGCTGTTCCCCTCCAGAACGCGGACATAGCTGTCCTTGGAAGCGGAGGCTACATCGGTGATCCCGTTGGCATTGACATCGCCGATGGCGGCGACGCTGGTTACACTGCCTCCGGCTGTATAGTTCCAGAGCTTTTGGCCTTTGGTGGCGCCGCCGCCGCTGATGCAGATTATTTCGTCGGCGTCGGAACCGAACACAGCGTCAGGCCAGCCGTCTTCATTGATGTCCTTGACGCTGGCAGCAGACAGGACGGTAGAGACGAAGGCGACCTTCCACAGCTGCTGGCCGTTGGCGCCGGAGAGCGCATAGGCATGATCATCCGCAGAGCCGGCCAACACATCCCATTTTCCATCTCCGTTGAGGTCTGCAATGGCTGCCACGCATTGGGCGTTGGCGCCGGTGCTAAAGCTCCACAGTCTGTTGCCGTTGGCGCCGGAGAGACACTCGACCAGGTCCATATTGCTGCCCAGCAGCACGTCGGCTTTGCCGTCGTTATTGACATCCGGAATGGCGGCGATGGAGAAGACGCGGTCGCCCGCGTCATAAGGGGCTGACCAGATCGCCTTGGCGCCGGCGCCGCCCTGCTGGCCCTGGGTCGCGCCGGCGCCGGAGAGACAATAGATGAAATTATCGCACGAGCCCACGCAATCTGTTTTGCCGTCGCCGTTGACGTCCGGCAGAGCGATGACGTTCCAGAAATCGGCGTCGCTGCTGAACTGCCAGAGAATTTTTCCCTGCTGGGCCACAGAGCCGGAGATGCAGATCATGTGATTCATGGCTGTCCCGACCACAACATCTCCTATGCCATCCCCATTTACATCGCCCAGGGCGGCAACTGAATGGATCGCCGCAGAGTCCGCCCGTTGCCAGAGCTCGAGCCCTTCATCCGCCGGTTTGCCGGAGATGCAATAGACGATATTGTCCTCTGAGCCGGCCACGGCATCGGGATAGCCGTCGCCATTGACGTCGCCCATGGCCTCCACGTCGGTGACGGCGCCCGATGTTTTACAGGCCCAAATTTCGCGCATGTCAGCCGAGCCGCCGCCGGAGAGACAATAGACCAGGCTGTCGGCTGATCCGGCCAGCAGATCAGGCCGACCGTCGCCGTTTACGTCCGGAAACGGGGCTACGACGTTCACCGAGTCGCCGGTTGAATAATTCCACAGCAGCTGAGCAGGGATGGACTGAGCCGGCGCAGCTACAGCCCCAACGATCATGAGCCAAGTTGCGACAAGCAGTGTTTTTTTCATCCTAATCCTCTCATTCTCCCCAGCCATACCAGAAAAACAGGCCAATACGCAGATCTTCGTAACGGCGTGCATACGGGTTTTCGTATCTGCCCGTACGATCATAATAATGTCCCCAAAGGTATTCGATGCGAAGATTCAAATCCACATCGGTCCACGGCGTGATGCGAAGCCCCGGCGCCACATCCGCATGGTTGTTCCAAAAGTCGGCGTTCTTGTCGTAATAGGCATAGGCTACGCTGTAGAGATCAAAGCGGGTTTTATGCAGTCTGAGCAGCTGCAGTCCGAGTTTGGCCTCCAGATAATACACGATATTTTCGCTGTCCTTATCCAGGTAATTGGCATCCGCATAGACCTCGCTCCAGGGCGTCAGGGCCAGTTGTTTTTTTGGTTTCCAGCCGCCCGGATCCCATCCATGCCAGAACACCAGTCCGTAGCGCCAATCCTCATACGAAGCGCTGTACGGCATGAGTTCGCTTCGATCGGTGATGTATTCACCGCGCACATAGTCGCTGTAGATCGCCAGATAGAGCTTTTCAAAAAAGCGGAGCCGGGTGCCGAACATGGTTTCCGCGCGGTTGTTCCAGAAATCCTTGTTGGCGTCGTTGCCGTAGCGCAATTTCGCATAGATATCCCAATGCCCCAGGCCGGAGATGGGCAGGCGCAGGCCTTCGTAAAAGTGGGCCATGGTGATGGTGTTGCGGCCGTCGCGGCGCTGATAAATGGTCTCGTCATACGCCTCGGCGAAAAAGTGCATTGCGGATTTCTCCTGCGCTCCGCCCCAGCGGTTGCTGGAAAAAAACAGGAGGGTGAGGAGAAGGAACCGGATGTGACGAAGTCGGTTCATGCGACGCCCGCTCCTTCATCGACCGGTTCTTCTACTTTGAACCTCTCGGTTTTATCCCAGACGCCGACGCGGTGTCTGCGGGCGTCGAGGATGAGCGCTTTGAAAACGATATAGAGCCACAGCTGACAATAGGTGAAATACATGGCGATGGTGAGCAGAATGTTGGCCGCCGAATCTTCGCCCTCATAACCGAGCACCACG
Source organism: Candidatus Zhuqueibacterota bacterium (assembly GCA_022706175.1). Next base: position 4,410 of record JAKJDB010000165.1, read on the forward strand.
AATATTTCCAAAGTGAACAGGGCGAACGCCGACATCCACACGGCGAAATAGGGTCCTGGTACGTTCAGCACGATCAAGCCGGCGCCGCCGGCCAGAAACAGCAGCAGGGAGATCACCGTGGCGGCGAGAAAAAGGTAATACAGGGCGAAGAGATAGACAAACTCGGTGACCAAAAAACGGCTGCGGAGTTTCAGCATGGGTTTGATGAATTTGCGGATGACATAGTTGTTGCCGCGCACCCAGCGCGTGCGTTGCCGCGTCCACACCGCCAGGGTCTCCGGCTCCTGTTCCCAGGTGACGCTCAGGGGCATGAATTTGATCTGCCAGCCCGCCTGATAGATGCGCATGCTCAGTTCCGAGTCCTCGGTGATGGCGCGATCGTCCCAACCGCCGACCGCTTCAATGACCGATTTTTTAATAATGTAATTGGTGCCCGGCAGAATGGCCACGCGTGAAAGATGAAAACGGCCCGCCTGCAGAATCCACTGGAAGGCGATGGTTTCAATGTTGATGAAACGGGTCAACCAGGTATGCCGGCGGTTGACGCAACGGAACTTGCCGATGACCGCCGCCAGCGAGGGATCCTCCTGCAGGTGCATGGCGAGATAGCGCAGGGCTTTGCGTTCCGGCATGTTATCCGCATCATAGATGGCGACGAGGTCATGCGTGCAATGGCGCAATCCCTGGTTAAGCGCATAGGCCTTACCGTGGCCGGTTTCGCCGACAGGCAGGCTGACCAGTTTGATGCGCGGATCCGCTGCGCTGCGTCTGGCGATGATTTCCGCCGTGCGATCGCTGGAGCCGTCATTGATGATCACCAGCTCGAGCCGGTCGGCGGGATAATCGAGCGCCAGGATGGTGGAGATGGTTTTGTCGATCACCAACTCTTCGTTGCGCGCCGGGATCATGATCGAAATCGAGGCCGGTTCGTGGCCGGCAGCGAGCAGCCGTTCATGTTCCCGGCTGATTTGATGACGGTAGCGGTAGCCGGCCAGGGTGAGCGCCAGCTGATAGACGATCATCGCCCAGATGACGGCCACGCTGGCGAGAAAGAGCAGGTCCAGAACCGGGTGCATGTAGGGCAGCAAAAGCTCCTCCGAACAGTAATGCCCGGGTTGCCGTCAGCCTGTTCTGAAAGAATGGATCGACCCGGCAACCCCGGCGAAGTGGTATGGCAGATATTTATTTTAGGACGATGCGCTGCGTTTTGAATTTTTTCTTCGCAGGCGCGAATTCTTCAAGTAGAGAAGTCCGAGAATGGAACCGAAAACCAGACCGCCGGCGGCGATGACGCCGGAGAGCACCAGGCTGGTCTGTTTGATCGCCTGGGTGGTTCGGCTGCTGGTAAGGATCACCGCGCTGTGTTCGCCCGCCGGCAGAGCGAAGGCATAGCCGAGTTCGCCGTGCGTCACCGCGGTCCGCAGCCGCCGGCCATCGACTGTGATGGCATGCGGTTTTTCGCTCAACACCACATGGTTGACGGTTTCACTTTGGTAATGCATCTCAAGGCCGCGAAGAACTTTTTTTACTTTCAGCAACTCTCCGGACAGGGCGACCAGCCGTGCCTCGGACCAGAACCCTTTGAACAGAGAGGAGGTCCGGTTCATGGGTTCGATGCGGTGTTTTCCCGCCGGCAGCAGCAAACGGCCGCGATGGTATGCAGGCCAAACGGCGCCATCCACCAGAACATTCTGATGGCGTTTGCCGTCCAGCAACAGCGAGACCGGCGTCGCCGCATCGATGTGCCAGGCGGCGGTAGCCAGCGATTCCCGTGTCGCCGAAGCCAGCGCCATGGCGAGATAGCCGCTGTCGACATCATACAGACTGGCCTCTGAATTGAAAGCGACCTGTGCGTTATGATTTTGGCATTGCTGGATGGTCCGGTAGAGCTCCACTCCGGTGATCTGCCGGGTCACCAGATCGTTGCGCAGAGGCCGCTGCACCAGGTTGATGGTCGTCATGGCCGGTTCGCCCCGAGTGTAAGCTTGAGCGCGACGTATCATCCCCACATATTCCTCGGGATCGCTCGGATTCGCCTGCGGCGG
>JAKJDB010000166.1 GCA_022706175.1 Candidatus Zhuqueibacterota bacterium
AATCCCCTTTTTTATCAGCACAATTGCCACGCGCTTTAGCGCGTGGACAACAAACCACCCCCCAAGGGGCTTTAGCACAATTTAAATTGGACGATACTAATTATTTGCTAAAGCGCGGGGCATTTTTTTCTCCTTCCCAAGCTAAAGTCAGGGCGATGAAAATCGTACGCGAATCAAGTCATTTCGTCTGTTGGCTTGGCAACGAAAAAAGGCTTATGACAGAGCCTTTTTTTTCGCCTGTGCATCAGCGGCATTTTGCGGATGGAGTGAAAAAAATGCTGCTAGGGCAAATGAAACGGAGCATTTTTATGTTTCAATGAAAAAATGGAGGCCCTTTTGAAAACCGCGTTATTTCGTATTGACGGCATGTCGTGCCATCACTGCGTCATGGCCATCGAGCGGGAATTGCAGCGTTTGCCCGTTGAATCGGTCCTGGTGGAAATCGGCCGTGCCGAGATCCGCTATGATGAAAATAAAGTCAGCGAATCCCAGTTGCGCGACACCATCTGCAACGCCGGCTATAGTGTGCAATGAACGCACCGCCGATAAAACGCTATCAGCTGCCTGTCCGCGGCATGAGCTGTGCGGCGTGCGTCGCCCGCGTGGAACGCACGCTGCAAAAGATGGAGGGCGTGAGCAACGTTTCGGTCAATCTGGCCGGCGAAAAGGCTTATTTTGATCTGGATGAGAATTCTAACACTCTGGCGGCTGTGGCCCAAAAGGTGAACGAAAGCGGCTATGAGTTGCTGTTGCCGCCCTCCGGTGATGCGGCGCAGCCTGCGCCAAGCGGCGTGGATTTCGAGCAATCGCTGCGGCGTGATCTGCGCATCGCCCTGCTGTTCGCTGTGCCGGTTTTTCTCATCTCCATGCTTATGGAATTTCCCGGCCTGCATGCGCTCTGGCCTCTGAGTGAATCCGATACGCAAAAGCTGCTGTTGATCCTCTCCACACCTGTGGTTTTTTTACCGGGACGGCGCTTTTACTCTGCCTTTTGGAAAAATCTGCGTCTTTGGACCGCTGACATGAACTCGTTGGTCGCCATCGGCACCGGCAGCAGTTATGGCTATTCTGTGCTGGCCACTCTGTTCCCACAGCTGCTGACCGGTTCTGCCGATGGAATCGTGCCGGTGTATTATGATTCCACAGTGGTGATCATCGCGCTGGTGCTGATCGGCCGCTGGCTGGAGAGCCGGGCCAAGGCCAGGACCACGGCGGCGATCGAGGGGCTGATGGCGTTGCAGCCAAAAACCGCCTGCGTGCGCCGCGATGGAAAAGAACAGTGCATTCCGCTGGAGCATCTGCAGCTGGGGGACCGGGTTCTGGTGCGGCCGGGTGAAAAAATTGCCGCCGACGGCAAAGTGGTCGCCGGCGAGGCCGGAGTGGATGAATCCATGATCAGCGGCGAAAGCCTTCCGGTCGATAAAGTCCCGGGCGACCGTGTGCTGGCCGGCACTCTGACCGCCTCCGGCGCGTTCGAGTTCGACGTTACCGCTTTGGCCGGCCAATCGGTGTTGGGGCAGATCATTCAACTGGTCGAACAGGCCCAGGGATCCAAGGCGCCCATCCAGCGTCTTGCTGATCGCATCGCTTCGGTGTTTGTGCCGGTGGTCGTAGGCATCGCCTTCATCACCCTGGCGGCGTGGATGACCTTAGGCAGGCAAGCCGGATTCGCCGCTGCCCTGATGCATTTCGTCGCTGTGCTCATCATCGCCTGCCCCTGTGCGCTGGGGCTGGCCACGCCCACGGCCATCATGGTGGCCACCGGCAGGGCTGCGCGCAAAGGCCTGCTGATTAAGAGCGGCGAAAGCCTGGAGCTGGCGCATCAGGTTCAGGTGGTGATTCTGGATAAAACCGGAACCCTGACAAAGGGCAAGCCTGCGGTACAACGGATGGTCTGTCTGCCGGGCGTCCATGAAGCGGAGATGCTGGCTTTGGCCGCTGCGGCGGAAAAGCGATCCGAACACCCTCTGGCAACGGCCATCGTTGCCGCAGCGGAGGCGCGTGGCCTGAATCTGCCCGAGGCTACCGGTTTTAGCAATCAAACGGGGTTTGGCATCGCCGCCACGGTCGCAGGAAGAAAAGTGGTCGTGGGAAATCAGAAGCGCATGGAGGATTCGGGGGTTTCTGTTGCGCCGTTACAGCAGCGGGCTCATGAGTGTCTGCAACAGGGAGGCACGCTGATCTATTGCACTCTGGACGGCGTTCTGCAGGGATTTATCGCGCTCAGGGATCCGATCAGAGAGGATGCGGCCGCCAGCGTGGACGAACTGCGCGGCATGGGCCTGCGCGTGGTGATGCTGACGGGCGATCATCCTTTGGCCGCGCGAACCATCGCCCAGGCGGCCGGGGTTGATGAGTATGTCGCTCAGGTGCTGCCGGACGGAAAAGCGGAGCAGGTGAAACAGTGGCAACGTCGCGGCACCAAAGTGGCCATGGTGGGGGACGGCATCAACGATGCTCCGGCGTTGGCGCAGGCGGATGTCGGCATCGCTCTGGGCGCCGGCGCGGACGTGGCCATCGATAGTGCCTCCATCATCCTGATGAAAGGAGATCTGCACGGCGTGGTCCAGGCCATTCGTTTGTCGCGACAAACCCTGGCTGCCATCAAACAGAATCTGTTTTGGGCTTTTTTCTATAATCTGTTGGGCATTCCTCTGGCTGCTCTGGGCTACCTGAATCCCATGATCGCCGCGTTGGCGATGTCCTTCAGTTCCGTCTCTGTGGTGGCCAACTCGCTGCGTCTGGCACGCACCCGCTGAGCGCCTGTTTTTTTCTCTCTTGCGAAAATCCGCCTGAATCACTATTATTTCGTTCATCCAATACGTTTCGGAGCAGCTATGGATCAAGAGTATACTGCGGCAGCAAAAGACTCGGGCAGGGAGGACGCTGCGGCCTATCTGGAGTGGCGCCATTACCTGGCGCCCTATGGCGATGGCCGTAAACGGCTGCTGGATTTTTTAAAGCAAGTGGCGGTGCCGGCGTGGAATCGGCAGGGGATATCGCCCGTGGGACTCTTTGGCGCCTTATACGGCTCCAGCAGCTCGTCGATCTATGTTCTTCTGCCGCATTTGAATAGCGATTCTGTTCTGCACAGCGAAGGTCGGCTGCTGCAGGATGCGGAATATATGAGGGATGAAGCGTTTTTTCACTCCCTTTCGAGCAGCGACCCGGGCTACTGGCGTATGGAGAATTCCCTGTTGCGCTGTTTTGCGCCGCTGTTCCTGTCTCCCGTACGCATTCATGATACGGCGAGGGTGTTCGAATGGCGCATCTATGAAAATCCCAACCAGGTGCAAAGCCGCAAAAAAATTCACATGTTCACTCAGGGTGGTGAAATCGAGCTCTTTCGCCGGTGTGGATTGACGCCGCTCTTTTTCGCCGAGACGCTGATCGGACCGCAGCGTCCCAATCTGCAGTATCTGTTGGTTTTCAAGGATATGGCGGAACGGGATGCCTGTTGGAGCGCTTTTCGCCGTCATCCGGACTGGGCGGTTTTGAAAAACCGACCCGAGTTTGCGGACACCGTGTGCAACGTCACTGATCTGATGCTGCAGCCGCTGGATTTTTCACAACTGTGAGGGGGCGGGAAGGAGCCGGGCAGAGGGCGGCGCCCTGAAAAAATCTTTTTTCCTTGATTTTCTTCCTATTTTTCCTTACATTGAAAGGCTTTAATTGTAAGGATTTGCTTTTGTTTGTGTCGAGATTAAGTGACTATTTGAATAGGGAGTGTTTATCATGTCGAAACGGTGTGATATCTGCGGCAAGGGGCCGATGAGCGGAAATAAGATCAGCCATGCCCATAATTTGACCAGAACCCGGTGGATGCCGAACATTAAAAAGCTGCGCATCCAGGACGGCAAATCTTCGCGGCAGGCCTATGTCTGCAACCGCTGCCTGCGCTCGGGCAAAGTGACCAAAGCGTTATAAAGCAGTTTCCCCATGAAAAAAGCCCTTCCTTGAAGGGCTTTTCTTTTTTACCCTCTCTCCCCGATCTCGGCCTGTCTGCGGCCGCCCAGCGCTTTGCTGCGCTGATACGCCGCCCATACGGAACGGGATACCACGGTCCGCAGGCTTCCTTTTTCCATATGATACAACGCCTCTGCGCTGGTTCCCCCCGGAGAGGTCACCTGATTGCGAAGTTCCGCTGGATGCTGCTGGCTCTGGCGTGCATATTCGACAGAGCCGGCCATGGTCTGCAGCACCAGTTGCTGAGCCACCCTGCGGCTGAATCCCAGGTGTACGCCGGCATCGATCATGGCCTCCATGAACAAGAAGATATAAGCCGGACCGGTGCCGCTGAGCGCCGTGGCCTTGTCCATGTCGTCTTCATCCTTGGAGAATATCTCTTCGCCCAGAGCGCCGAGGATGATGGCGGTCTGATGTTTCTGTTCATCAGAGATCTCGGCCGTGGCGGTCCACATGGTGATCCCTTTGCCGATCTGCCCAGGCGTGTTCGGCATGGCCCGCACCACGGCACGGTGCGCCAGTCCGGTGGTGATGGTGGTAATGTTCACACCAGCGGCAATGCTCAGAACCAGCGCGTCGGGATGAATGCGGCCATGCAGTTCGGCCAACACGCCGGCCATTTTCTGCGGCTTTACCGAGAGCACGACGATGTGACGGCCTTCGGCCGCTTTGGCGTTGTCCGTGGTCCAGGAGATGCCGAGTTTTTTCGCCAAGCTGCGGCCGCGTTCAGGCCGCGGGCCGGATGCAATGATCTGGCCCGCCGGCAGACGCTTTTGTTTGAGCAGGCCGACGATCATCGCCTCCGCCATCATTCCTGAGCCGATAAAAGCGATTGAAGTTGATTCCTTCATAAAGAGATTCTCTTTTTAAAATTTGAACAGCAAGTGCTGTGTCCGGCTACAGCCGGCAGGGAACGCCGTCCAGCCGCAGGCCTGAGGTGCAGGCGCGGATGATCCAGTAGCGTGCATCCAGTCCTGCGCGTTGAAACGCCGACTGCATGGCGCGACCGATGCTATGGTGCCGTTTGCGGGCGAAGGCGAGCAGTCCGGGTCCTGCGCCGCTCAGCGAAACCGCCACCGCCCCTTTGGCCAGAGCGGAGCGAACCGCCTCTTCGGCGCCGGGAATATGGGGCAGTCGATAGGGTTCGTGCAACCGGTCTTCCATCACCTGTGCGAGCAACTCGTCGTTGCCGGTCCGGATCGACTCGACCACAAGTAGACTGCGGCTGATGTTAAAGACCGTATCCGTGCGAGTGAATTTTTTCGGCACCAGTGTGCGCGCATAGCTGGTGAGAAAGTGATAATCCGGCACGCAGACCACCACTTCGGTCATGACGCCGGGGATGGGATGCACAAACACCTGACCGTCCTTGATCGCCGCCACCACCAAACCGCCCATCACCGCCGGCGCCACGTTGTCGGGATGGCCTTCCAGCGAAGCCGCCTGCTTGAGGATGTCCATCAGGTGCACCGAGCCCTTTTGAATCGCCTGGCTGAACGCCACGCCGGCGAGCACCGCCGTGGAGCTGGAGCCCAGGCCGCTGCGGCAGGGCACCTGATTGTGACAGCGTATTTTCCACTGCTGCAGGCGCCGCGCGTAACGGTCCGGCAGCGTCTGCAGCATGGTCTGCACCACGAGATTTTTTGCATCCGACGGCAGTTCATGGGCGCCTTCGCCGTAATTCTCGACTCGAAGCTTTTTTTGCATCGGGTCGATCTCCAGTTCGAACTGGTTCCATAGATCCAGCGCAATGCCGACGCAATCGAATCCCGGGCCCAGGTTGGCGCTGGTGGCTGGAATATAGACTTTGATGGTTTTCAATGGGTATTTCATGATTCATCCCGATCGTTGCGCAAGGGCATGCCCCGGATCGCAAAAAGCGTCCGATGGGCCAAGTCTCACTGCGCGATTACTCTGTCTGCAGAATGATTCTCTGCAGGCATTCCATATCCGCCTCAATGGATAGTGGAGGTGCGGCGCAGTGCAGGGCGCTGTCCGGGTCTTTGAGGCCGTGTCCGGTCAACACACACACCACCCGTTTGCCGCGCAGATTCATATTGCCCTGTGCGATCATTTTACCCAGGCCGGCGATCCCTGCTGCGGAGGATGGCTCGCAAAAGATCCCCTCTGTTTTTGCCACCAGCTGGTACGCGGCCATAATTTCATCGTCACTGGCCATGCAGATGTGTCCGTTTGATTCCTGCAATGCGCGCACTGCGTCCTGCCAACGCGCGGGATTACCGATGCGGATGGCGGTGGCCAGGGTCTCCGGCTTTTCGATCACATGGCCGCGGACGATGGGCGCCGAGCCTTCGGCCTGAACGCCTAACAGCTGCGGGCGTTTGCCGATGATCCGGTCGCTGAAATATTCGCTGTATCCCATCCAATAGGCGGTGATGTTCCCGGCGTTGCCGACCAGCAGGCAGTGGATGTCCGGCGCCTTTCCCAGTTGATCCACGATCTCGAAACTGGCGG
>JAKJDB010000167.1 GCA_022706175.1 Candidatus Zhuqueibacterota bacterium
TCTGGTTCCCGGCCAGTGGTCGGTTCAACAGGGGCACCAAATTCTGGAAGAACTGGACAATGACATCCGCCGTCTCATTCCGGGCGTTCATCTTTTCACTCACCTGGAACCCATCGAGGACCCTGCCGCTTTGCAGGATACCACCCTGGATCGTCCGTCCCAGGTCAGTTGAGAATTCCTCAGTTCCGACTTTACAGCTTCGGCACACGGTCGACAGAACGCATCAGCGACCGGCCACTTTAATTTCCACATGCACCACACGAATCGGTTTGGACAGAACATCCGCGACTTCCACCACCTGCACCTGATCCTGCAGAACGGATTCCTTCACTGAAAAACTAAATACATTCTGTTCCCGGCCCTGCAGATCACAGACCGCGCTGTTGACAAACAGCTCCGGCACATTTACAGCTCCACCGCCGAGTGGAGCCAGCTCCACGACGGCGGTCACCAGCCGACCCGCCGGTTTGGGCCCAGTGGTCACGCGAAACGATAGCCGCGTCCCAGTGGCCGGCAACGGATAGTCGGTCGCTTCACCCGGCGCATAGACATCGTGAAAGGTCACTAGATGGCGCCGCGGCAGAGACGCCAACGTATCGATGGAGGACATGGCCCGCAAAGTTTGCAACCAGGTCTTCTGCGGCCAATAGTCGACGGTCCGGGCCAGAGAGGAAAAATAGTTGAACAGGTAGACGACATCGGCACCACTGTGCAACACCACCAGCGCGGCGCCGACAGCGGTTTGCGGCAACGCGATCCGGGCCGGTCCGTCCGGATACGCCTGTTCGCGGATTTCCAGGCCGCCGGCCAACGTCACCGGATAGGCTGCCAACATCTTTTTCCACTGCATCAGGGGCATTTGCGTATCCAGGGTCGCCCAGCGCGGAGTGACTACGATCAGATCGACCAACCCCTGTTCCGCCCAGCGCACCGCATCCAGGCCCAGGTTTTGCGCCGTCACCGGATCGGCGGGAACGCGCACCCCCATTTTAATCGCATGGCCGCGTCGGGCCGCGGTTTGTTCCACCAGCTTGCGCACCTGCTGCAGCCACTTGGTTAAAACTTTTCCTCCCTCCTGCTCGTGGCCGGGCTTGAACAGATAGGGCTCGCGCATAAAGTCGAGCTCCAATCCATCCATATCATATCGCTGCAACACTTCTTCAACAAGACGGAAAAAACGATCGCGCACCGCAGAATGGCTATAGTCCAGAGTGCGGTCATAATAATCGATCCGGCGGCCCTGCACCCGCCGGTATTCGGGATGCTCTTTCCAGAAGGTGCTGTGAATCGGATGACGCACCTCGTTGTTGTTGTGGGTGTCGTTCATGCGCAGACTGATCCAGGGCGAAATACCTTGCCGGCGGCAGCGCGCGATCACTCGCGCCGGATAATCGACGCCCTGCTCATGGAGGGTTTTCATCGAAAAGATCATGCTGCGGTAACCGGCGCGGCTTTGCGGCGCCATGTCCCGTAGGAACGGCTGATCGTCCCCGGCCTGCGGGTCATAGCCGCTCCAAAAGGAATCAAAACAGCCGCTGGCGTAGTTGGTGCGTTGCGCGTTGACATTGCACATCAGCACGGTCACGCCGGCTTGAGCGAACAGATCGATCTGATCGTCCACCACCCGGGCGTTCATCTTTTCCGGCGGAGTGTTGAAAAACAGATCCGTACTGTCATAGTTGTACAACAATCCGCGCAGCGGTTCAGCCGGCGCCGGTTTTTTCGCACACCCAATCAGGCCGAGAGCCGCCACAACGGCCAGCCCGATGATCCTGAATCGAATGTGCGCGTAAGCCCGTGGTCGCATAGTCTGTTATCCTTTACTATCCTGCTCCAGCCCGAAAGAAAATTTAATAAATGGAATCAGGGTTTCCGCAGCAGCAACACGTACGAAGTGCCCGCCAGAGTCCGGTCTCCCTTGCCCGTGGCCAGAATGATCTCTTTTTTGCCGTCGTTGTCCGCGTCGCCCACCGCCAGCCAGGAGGATTCGGCATAGTCCTCGTTCAAATCCAGCAACCGCGTTCTGATCACAGCGCCGCTGCCGCTGACTTTGTACATGAACACATAGCCCAGGTGCCGGCTGCTGATCTTTTCCGACATCTCATCACCGCGCGTCGACAGCACCAATTCATTCAAGCCGTCATGGTCCACATCGTCGATGGCCATCATCTTTTCAAAATAGGCCAAATCCAGGTCCTCATCTTCCTCGGCAAACGTGCTGGTCACCACAGCCTGTTCCGCGACGTGATAGGCCAGCACCGTCGCCCGGTTGATGTCCTGCTTCCGCTTCCAGCCGATCACCAGATCATTTTTCCCGTCGTTGTCCACATCGCCGACCAGCGCGGATGCGTAAAAACATTTTTGCCCGTTGAATCCATTCACCACGATCCGCGGCGGCAGCAGCAGGTCGCCGGCAGAGTCAAACTCAAAGATCTCCACGCTCGCTTCTTCATCACGAAAAGCGTTGCAGGTGATATACTCCACCTCACCGTCGTTGTCCACATCTGCGATCAGCGACTCTTCTCCAGAGCCGGACAATTGGTGCAGCTTGCGCGCGCGGACAGCCGTCAGCGATGGATCAGCATCATAGCGGATGATCTCGCCGCCGCCGCAATAGGCGGACACCACCTCTTCGATGCCGTCCTGATCCAGATCATAAAAAGCCAGATCATGGGTGTACGAACTGGCGTTGCACTCGGCACGGCACACCGCCAATGAGTTCAGCGAATCTGCCTGCAGGCTCATGAGGTAAAAAAAAGCGGTGCCGCCGGTCTCCTGTCCTGTTCCCAGCACGATCTCGTTGCGGCCATCACGGTTGAGATCCCGCACTTTGACCGCCAAACCCATGCCGGGATAACTTTGCGCCAGGTTGTCCGCCAGGCAGCGGCTGGACCAGCGATCCAGACTTTTTTCGAACAGATAAAGCCGGCTGTTCGGGCAGCCGGTGGTCAGGATCTCGTTAAGTCCGTCGTTGTCCGCATCGCCGATCTCCACATCCCATCCTGCATAGCTCTGGTCCACTCGGGCGATCTCTTCGCAGCTCCAGCCATCCGCCACCTGCGCTGCCGAGACCGGCAATCTGCTCCGGGGCGTCAGTGTGATGAGCCTGCTCCCGCCGCCGAAACCCGCTGCCGTCACATACTGGATCGCTGTCGCGGAGAGCCTGGTCGCTCGACTTTGGTGATGGTGGCCGGCCAATACTGCCACCAGGTTGTCGGCCGCTGGGAGTGTATTGACGAACTCGACGGTGGCAGGGCTGTTGCCGCTTTTCGGCCATCGTTCCCGACGCTCGAGCTCAAAGCCTTTATCCTGGTCCCATCCCCAGTCCGGGTTGCCGCAGCCGGATTTGTGCGGATCGCCGGCCACATAGTAGGGAATGTGGGAGAGCAGCACCACCGGCCGTCCCTGCTTCAGGGTTTGCTGAAAAAACGCCAGCTGCTCCGGAAGGATCTGATAGGTAGAGTTGTCGATGGCGACAAATTGGACTCCTTTGATTTCCTGAACACGAAAAAAGGGATTGTGCCCGCCATACAACGGCTGAAGCCCTTTTTTATTCCAGGTTTTGCGTAACTGCGGACTGGAACCCTTCATGCCCTCATAATGCCAATCATGATTGCCGGCTGTGTAGAGGTAGGGGATTCCGCATTTCTGCAGCGCGGCTTGCACAAAAGCGACGCTGGAACGTGAAGGATTGTTGACGATATCTCCGGTCAGCAGAAGAAGATCCACCTTCAGGCTCTTCGCCCGCTCCAGGAGCCGGAGAAACTGATCCACCGGCCGCACTGGTTCGCCGGTACGGCCATCCGGCCGAGTGATAAAGGCCTGGTCCATGCGGCGACTGTACGGCCAGAATTTTCGCTCGCTGGAATCGAGAACGCTGATGTGCGCATCCGTGATCTGCAGGATGCGCAGCGTGTCCGACAAGCCCGCGATGTGGATGACGGCCGTCGAGTCGGTGTAATCATGGTGCACCAGCCGAGCAGTGGTGGATTCTTCCGGCGCAGCCTGCCGCACCGTCAGACCGCAGCAGACGGACAAGAAAAAAAACAAAACCCGTGATCGTTTCATCGTTCCTGTTCCCTGTGATGAATGAATGGTTATTCGGCGAAGACGCGCCCCCTGACCGTCCGCAGTCAAATTCTCCTGGAGTAAATGCAAAAGAGTCGACAGCCCGACCTGCAGACCTGCGGCTTACAGCACCCGGCGGTAGACGTACCTCGCGGTCGGCTCCGGGCTTTTCCGGCTCAACCGGTGTTCTGTGACCGTCAGGGTCATGGCGTCTTCGGACAAAACAAACCGGCTTGTGGTGGTCATCGGTGCAGAGCCCTGTGAGGTCTGCAGGATCATCTCACTGGTAAGCAGCAGCGTCTTGCCGTCTTCACTCCATTCCGCCCGCGTGTGGATCGAGTCGGTCTGGGCGGCAAGAAATTCCATGCGCCGGGGCAGTTCTTCCAGCGACCCGACCGCCGGTCCGCCGATGACCAGCGTCTTGGTGGTTTTCAGCTCGCGATGGTGGACATAGAGCGAGTAGCGCATCGTCGTGGTGATGGAAACATTTTTATCGCGATGATCGATGTCGAGCTCATAGCCGATCCAATAGGTGTTCTTGCTTTGCTTGGGATCCAGCTTCCAATGACCGGAGAAATCCGGATGATGATCGAGATACCGGGTGATCATGGTGGGTTTTTCTCCGGCCATGATCATCAGCTCCTCAGGCGGCACGACTTGAAATTCGGGCCCCAACTGATCCATGATGGTTTTGATGCGGCGCACGGTGTTGGTCTCGCGCACGTGCACCGGCAGAAAATAGGGGCGCCGGGGATTCAGGGCCGCCAGCTCGCGAATATCCTCGGCCACCTCCTCCACCGGTTTTTCCGGATCCACATAATAGTTGTAGGAGAGCAGCGGCCGGCCGTTACGGCAGTCGTAGGTGTTGGCCGCCGTGTAGCCGTTGATAAATCCCAGCGCGTAGGGGATATTGGCATAATAGGCGTCGACGATGGATTTGGGCAGATCGATGTTGCCGACGAATTCGTCGCCTTCGGAGAAATCCATGATGCCGAACACCCGCAGATCCATTTTTTTCATCAGCTCGTTCTCGCGCTGCAGCGCGCCGGCGAGCTTGTCCGGCGCGAATGCTTTGGGATAAAAATAGCCCGGCCCGCTCAGGGAGCCGATGAACCGATCGTTGGCTGTGGCGCTTTCATAATAAAACTGCAGCAGGGCCGGCGCGGTGGTGAACCACTCTTCATTCGCCTCCCAGCCATAGGGGATCTCGCCGCGTCCGGGCTTCATCCAGGTAGAGCCGGTGCCCATGCCGTCGCTTTGGATCATGGCAAGATACACTTTGTTTTCTATTTTCGGATGGGGATTGTAGCCCGCCTTTTGTTTGAAGCGAAAATCAGCGGAGACCGGAACCTGGCCGTGAAAGCTCATGTTGGGCAGCGTCGCCAGACCTTCTGAGATGATCAATCCATGCCGCGACAGCAGGGTGAGATGCTCCGGCTCTTTATCTTTACAGTAGGAATGCCAGCCGTACACATAGCCATACGGCTTCATCTCGCTCATGATTTTGTCCGCCAAGCGGTATTCATCCGGGTCAGCCGGACTGGCGGATAGATCGGTGAAAAAGGCTTTGTGCACCATGCCGAAATCCGCGATCCCCGGCATCATGCCCGGCCGGCCGTTCAGCCCGGTGCAGCGCTCGCCCAGATAGATGAGGTATTCGCGGCTGCAGCGCGACCAGTACGTGTCGTAAGCCCATTGAAAGATCTCGAGATCGGATTTGCCGGTGAACTGGTTGCGAAAATCAGCGATCGGTTTGAGTCCATGCTTTTCGGCCAAAGGGATGTAGGCCTCGGTCACCACCAACGCCTGCTCCAGGCCGGCCACTGTGAACGAAACCATCAACGACGGCACTTTGGCCGGATCCCACACCACATACCCTTTGGCATAGTGGACATATTTGGCGACCACTTGGTCCGCCGCCGCGCACGTGACCGCCTTCATCCGGTGCCGGGTTTTGTAATACTCCAATACCGGCCGTACGTCCGGATGAGTATAGTTCTCCGGGTAGAGGAAATAGAGATGCGGTCCATGCTGATTCGCCAGGCCCTGCAGACTGAGCAGCATAGCCTGCCAGGGCAGATCGCCTTCAGCCTCCCAATCGCCGCTGAGGTCCATCACCGTAATGGTTCTTTCGGGCGTCGCTGCCGGAGCGGCAGCGGCCATTGCGGCACCAATCAATACGAAAAGAAAAATTTTTATCTTCATACACTCCTCGATCCGCTGAATAGAAATAACGAGAGATCGGCCTGTAACCGATATATTCGATCAGTATAAAAAACAATCTCAAGAAATCAAACTTGATTTTACCTGTGCTGCAGGCCATCCAGAGTGCCGATAGGTCCTGTTGCCAGGGTGTGCCACGAGCGGACAGC
>JAKJDB010000168.1 GCA_022706175.1 Candidatus Zhuqueibacterota bacterium
TTGGCGTACAAAGGGATCGGCGCCTACAAAAAGATGCCGGTCGGCGCTTACACGCTGACGGTGAAGGCAGCGGGCGGCGCCGATGCGCTGACGACCGCCCCGGTCAACGTCGGTGCGGTCACTGAACGCAACACCATTTTCGTGCTGGGCTCCCAAGCCGGCGGCTCGTTGTCGACTTTGGGCGTAAAAGACAATTAACGATCGAAATACGATGTTCCCCATCGTAGTAAAGACGGAGGCTATTCTATGAAATTTAAATTCGCATTCGCCCTCATCTGCACCCTGCTTTTGCCTGCTTTGTTGTTTGGAGCAGACACCGGTAAAATTACCGGCAAGGTAGTCGATAAGGAGACCGGCGAAGGATTACCCGGCGCGAACATTCTGATTGTGGGCACCTCCATGGGTGCGGCTACGGATATCAACGGCGGCTACCTGATGCTCAACGTTCCGCCCGGAATCTATACGCTTCGCGCTTCATTCGTCGGTTACAGCTCGGTGACCATCGAAAACATTCGCGTCAACGCCGACTTGACCACTGACACGAATTTTAAACTCCCCAGCCAGGCCCTGGATGCCGGTGATGTCACCATCATTGCCGAACGTCCGCTGGTGAACAAAAACGCCACCAACGCGGTGCGTATCGCGCGGTTGGAGGATTATAAAAACATTCCGACGCGCAGCGTCAATTCCATCATCTCCCTGCAGCCCGGTGTGGTTGTAAAAGACGGCAACATCTACATCCGCGGTGGCCGTACCGAAGAGATCGGTTACATCCTTGAAGGCGCCAGCACCCGTGACATCATTGGCGGAACCAATCTGGCGACGATCATCCCTGAAGCCTTGGAAGAGTTCCAGGTGCAGGCCGGCGGTTATAACGCAGAGTTCGGCGGCGCCAACGCCGGCATCATCCGCTCCACCCTGCGTTCCGGAACTTCTGATTATCGTCTCACCCTGCAGGGCGAGACCGACAATTTCGCCAAACCAGGAGAGACTTTTCTCGGCACCAACTCTTGGGGTTATAGCGATTACACCATAACCGCTTCCGGTCCGGTGCCCATGACCAACAACAAGCTGAAATTTTTCCTGGCCGGCCAGAACACCTTTTGGGCTGACGACGATCCCCGTTTCTGGAAGGGATTTGAATTTAATCACGCTCCGACCGTCGTCGATGCCAATAACTTTCCATTGGTGACCACGACCTACAACGAAATTATCCCACAGCTGAAGACCATTGATAATCATGTCTTTGAGAACAACAGCAATACCTACAATGGCGCCGGAACGCTGGTCTATGACGCGTCCAAGTTTCGCGTGCGCCTTGCGAGCAATCTTTCGTATACCAAGCGGCAGAACGGCGCCTACTTGGCGGATATCCTCAACAAGGATCGTACCGGCCTGGAGGAATTCAGCTCCGGTCTCTATACCGCCAAGGTGACCCATATCATCAATCCGCGCACCTATCACGAAATCAGTTTTGACTTTTTCGATCGCCGCTACAAGACCTATGATAACGTTTTCGGCGAAGACATTTATTCTTACGGCGACAGCGTCGCCAATGCCGCCAAGGGAATCAAATATCTGAGATGGGCCACCGCCAATGTTACCAATGATATTGACATCTACGGTTTCAATTTTAACGATCCCGGCTCACCGGATGGATACAGCAAGTCGAAGCGCAATTACATCGGCGGCAAATATGACTTTACCACCCAGTACAAGAACCATGAGATCAAGTTTGGCGCTGATGCACAGCGCTGGACCTACCGCACCTGGAGTGCCCAGCCCTTCGGCATGTTCACCAACCGGTTGAACAATCCCGATCTCTACGCCGGCGCACTTGCAGGTGATCTCACCAAATACGGCGCTTTGATGGTCTCTACGGGTCAGACCGGTATTGGTTACGACATGTGGGGCAACGAGATCGATGAAAACATCAATGGCATCGACGGCCCGAAACATCCTGTATATGGCGCTGCGTATATCCAGGATAAGTTTGAAGCCAAACAGCTGGTGATCAATGCCGGCGTGCGCTTTGATTACATCGACAACGACGATTTCAGCTTTGCCGATATGGCCAATCCGGCCTGGGATCAGGCCAAACACACCCTGATCGCCGATGAGGTGGTGCAAAAAGAGCCGGGCATCTATGTCAGCCCGCGTTTAGGCCTGGCTTTCCCAGCCACGGACAAAACGGTTTTTCACGTGCAGTACGGCAAATTTGTCCAAGCGCCGAGATTGGATCAAATCTATTTTAACATGCGATGGTATGATATGCTTTTCCAGGGTGGCAACTTTTTTACCACGCCTCCGGGATTTGGTCTAGAGCCGATGATCACCACTCAGTATGAAGTCGGCTTCAACCAGCAGTTCGCTGAAGCCGCCTCCTTTGATGTCACGGTTTTTTACAAGGACATTCAGGACTGGATCACCTCCGGCCGAATTCAGGGCGGTCCCAACGATATCATTGCTTATTATAACATGCTTGAAAACGGCGATTTTGCCACCACAAAAGGCGTCGAGCTGTCGTTGACTTTGCGACGCACCAGTCGTGTTGCCGCTCAGGTCAATTATACTTACTCCTCCGCCCTTGGCACTGGTTCGGTCTGGGGATCCTCCTTGGCCGGCACAGAACAGGGCGTGGCTACGCCGACGATCATCAGCCCACTGGATTTCAGCCGTCCGCACGTCGGCTCGGTCAATGTGGACTATCGATTCGGCAAAAACGACGGCGGCATCATTCTCAGCCAGCTGGGTTTGAACCTGCTGTTCCAGTTCCAGAGCGGCCATCCCTACACCCTGCGTGAAGGCGCTCCCGGACAGCAGGACGCCAGCGTCGGTGGAGAACTCTCCGATACCCGCAACCGCAATCCGCTCGAGGCGGTCAACAGCTCGATGACGCCGTGGAACTATACCCTTGATCTGCGAGTGGACAAGACCGTCGATTTGGGACCGCTGGATGCCAATTTCTACATTTATGCGATGAACCTCACCAACAAGAAAAATGTCGCCAACGTTTTTATGCGCACCGGCAATGCATGGGATGATGGGTATAAAGCCAATACGCAAATCAGCGCCTCTACTGCAGCGGCCAATGGCGGCGAGCTGTTCTGGAGAATGTATGATGCCATCAACCTCAACGGCAACGGCAGCAACTCCCAGTCCGGCCGTCTGCTGGGCACGCCGCGTCAGGTTCGCGCCGGCATTCGTCTGGAATTTTAATTCTTTCATCTGGAGGAATTGAGATTCGATCTGCAGGTGCTTAAACCGGGCATTCAGCCCGGTTTAAGCAAAAGCACTAGTATGAAGCGGATAAGACCCATCTAAAGAAATCGTACTTACGGAGGTCACGAATGAAAAAATTAGTAATCCTTCTTCTCATCCTCAGCGTTTGCTGGTTCGTCCAAATCGAACCCAGCTATGCGAAGATGGAGGGGAAAAATTTGCCGGCTGCGCGATTAAACAAAGCCAGTGCGGATTATATGTTGAGAACGCTGGTGAACATCGGCAATGTGAGCATGTGGATCTGGGCGGATGGTACATCGGCCAACATGCCCAATGGCAACTCGGGTTTGTTCTATCCACGCGGCAGCTCTCCTTCAACCGCTGTCATCTTTCAGGATGGCTTTATCTTTGGCGGCGTGGTCAATGATGGCATCGAGCCGGCGATCCGAGTGGGCGGCCAGGCTTATAATATCGGTACTGTACCCGGCGCGATCGTTTCCAAAGGCGTTGGCGAAGATGTCAACGACAATGCCAAGGTCAATCGCATCTGGCGTGTTCGCAGGGATTTCGCCACGCTGACCGATAATGATTTGCGACTCGATGCCGCTGAAATCAACAGCATTAATGCGGCAAGTGTTACTGCCGGCCAGATCGCTCAATTACGCGCAACCTACAAGGCCGACTGGATGGATTGGCCGACTTATAAGGGTGCGCCGTTCTATGATGCCAACGGCGACGGCGTATATACGCCCCAATTC
Organism: Candidatus Zhuqueibacterota bacterium; assembly: GCA_022706175.1. The sequence goes on from JAKJDB010000168.1 coordinate 3,981, forward strand.
AATGCAGACGGTACGCCCATGCTCTATCCGCAGGCGGATGAGCCCGGCTATGCCAACGGCGACCAGGTGGTCTGGCTATGTGTAAACGACCTCGATGCTTCGGCGACGGAAGGCCTATATGGTTCACCGCCGGTCGGCGTAGAACTGCAGGTTACTCTGTGGGCTTATAAACGCGCTGATGCCATGGGTAACATTATTTTCAAGCAATTTCGGATGATCTACAAAGGCCGGGCTGAGACGCCGGCGAATTCCACCATCACTGATCTGTATGTCTGCCAATGGTCGGATCCGGATAACGGTGAGGCCGGCGACGATTTCTGCGGCTGCGATACCACCCTCAGCCTCGGCTATGTCTATAACGCGGCCGCCTCAGATCCTACCTTCGCTGCGGCCGGCTATCAGCCGGCTGCCGGTGGCTATGACTTTTTCGCCGGCCCAATGGTTCCTTCCGACAATCCGGCTGATGAAGGCATTTTCGGCCTGAAGAAACGCGCTGGATTTAAGAACCTCGGCATGAGCTCGTTCGCCTTTTTCGCTGCCGGTCAGACCGATGCGGATCCAGATCAACGTAATTATAACGGCACGATGCAGTGGTGGAACCTGCTGCGCGGCTATAAACCACGTCCGCAGTATCCCGAAGGCACTCCATGGACCAACCCGCAAACCGGCGAAAGAACCATGTTCCGCGTTCCCGGCGATCCGGTAACCGGTACAGGCTGGGTCGATGAGAACGCCGGCGACCGCCGTATTTTGATGGTTTCCGGCCCAACCGAAATCTCCTTTGGCGACACCGTCGAGACCGTTGTGGCCGTAGCCGGCGCCATGGGCTCCGACCGCCTCTCTTCGGTCTCGGTGCTCAAGTTCTATGATCGGTTCGCTCAGAATGCATTTGATGTGCTCTTTGAGCTCCCCAGCGCTCCGCCAAAGCCGTCCGTTCAAGCTACAGAGTTGGATCAAAAGATCCTGTTGAATTGGGGTGTTGATCCGACTGCTGTTGCTAGCGTTGAGAGATTTAACGACAAGGGTTATGCGTTCGAAGGATATAATATCTATCAGCTGCCCAATGCAGGCGCGACCTCTTCGCAGGGAATCAAGCTGGCGACCTATGATTTGGCCAATGGCGTGACCACCATTGTGCAAGAATCGTTCGATGCCAACTCAGGCCTAGTGCTCTCATTGCCGGCCCAAATCGGCAAGGATACCGGAATTCAGCGGACCCTGACCATCAGCAATGACCGGTTCCGTGACATGCCGTTGGCCAATGGGCGCACTTATTATTTTGGTATTACGGCCTATAGCTACAACGGCACGCCGGGATTGACCACCACCACCCTGGAAAGCCCGTTGACCGTTGTCCAGGTCATTCCGCAGACGCCCAAACCGGGTGTACGGCTTACTACAGAGAATGGCGCCATGTTGAACGTAACCCACTCCAGCGGAGTGAGCGAGGGCGTTGTGACCGCTGAGGTCATTGACAACACCCGCCTGACCGGGCATGAATACAAGGTGACCTTCCGCGATGTCGACGGCGCCAGCGTCTGGGATCTTACCGACGTCACCACCGGTACGGTCAAACTCTCCGGCCAGACCAACCAGAGCGGCGATGATGATTATCTGATCGTCGACGGCGTTCAGGTCAAGGTGTCGGGTCCGACCACCGCCGGTCTGAAGGATAATGGCTACAACTATGTACCTGCAGCCAACCGTTTTCTAACCGCCTTTAACGATGCCAGCGGCGCCGCTCCGCTATGGCACATGGAGGGATGGGCAGGACTTTTCGGCTGGGCTGAAAATTTCTTCGGTACCGGCCTGCCGGCCACAGGCTGCAAGAACGTCGAGATCCGTTTTGCCGCGTGCGATGAGTTCGGCGTACCGACGGACATGAACGATCCCAACGTCTCCATGGCGTACCGCTATATGCGCGGTGTCGGCCCCACTTCCACCCCGGCCAAGCCGGAATTCGCGCCCTTTATCATCAACAAGGCGGGTGGATATCCCTATCAGGACATGCGTCCGGTCTGTTTTGCCGCCTATGATATGGAAAGCAATCCGCCGCGTCGACTCAACGTCGGTTTCAACGAAAACAACACCGCGACCGGTCTGGTCAACGGCGCCTGGATGCCTGGCCGCTATGACACCGAGGGTGGTATGAACGCTACGCGCGAATTCATGTTCATCTTCGCCAGCGACTATTCTACCACGCCGCAGGAGATGTACACGGCCAACGACATGCTGAACGGCGTGTACAACACCGATCTGATGTACGTCGGCGTCCCCAGCCGCCGCGGCGCCCGGCTCCCTCAGGCCGGCGACAAGGTCATTCTGGAAGCCAACCATTTCAACACGCCGCAGGATGAATTCACCTTCAGCACCGTGGCGCCGACGAATCAGTTGACCGATGCGGTGGTGGATGTGGAAAAGATCAACGTTTT
>JAKJDB010000169.1 GCA_022706175.1 Candidatus Zhuqueibacterota bacterium
CGCAGTCCGCATCATGGCGACCCGGCTTACACCGGCATGGAGATACAGGTCCTGGATGATTACGCCGAACAATATGCACGGCTGAAACCCTGGCAATACACCGGCAGCGTCTACGGCATTCAGGCGCCGTCACAGCGCGTCAGCAAACGCGCCGGCGAATGGCAAAAAATGGTCATCACCTGCAGGGGTCCTCGGGTCTGCGTGGAACTGAACGGCCGGAAAACCATTGATACTGATTTGGTCGATCATATGCAGCAGAGCAAGGAGCATCCGGGCATTCAACGGCGGGCGGGCTATATCGGTCTGCAAAACCACAGCTCCAAATTGGAATACCGGAATATCTGGTTGGAGGAACTGCGGTAAGCGGATGGATGGTGCTGGCGGATTCCGAGACATTCGTTATCTGCTCAGCACCATCTTGCGCGGTTGTTGTGTTTTGGCGGTACGCAATTGGTACAAATACACGCCGGTGGCGACGGGCCGGCCGCTCTCATCCCGGCCATCCCAGGAGATGGATCGTGCGCCCGGTAAAAGGCCTGCGAACGTTCGCACTGTTCGTCCGTTCAGATCAACTATTTTTAGAATTATTGGTCCGTCTGTTTCCGGCGAATGGTAGCGGATCACGGTCTCTGCGTTAAAGGGATTGGGATAGTTTTGTTGTAGAGCAAAAAGCTCCGGCATGTGAACAGCAATGGGGCGGTCCACACCGGCGGTGATTTTTTTGCCGATCTGCAGGTCATCGAAATACAGGGTTCCGCTTGCTTTGCCGCCCGGTGTGTAGGTCAGCTGGATGCTGTCAAAAGCCAAGCTGCCGTCCAATCGGCCGTCGCCAAGCCATTGACCGGCCGGTGTGTTGGCCATATCCCACTGCACCAGCTTCCATCCCATCCAATCGATCACAAACCAGGGGCTCACCTCATGGTTCGCCGCCTTTTTCTCCGGGACTCGATCATCCAGACAAAAACGAATTTGAGTTTTACTCCCATCCCCAAACACCCACAGTTGCAGAACATAGGTAGAATCGAACAGTAATTCTTTGGCCGGTCCGCCCTCCAGGTATTCGCGTATCAACCAGGCCGATCCGCTGGTATCCCAGGCGTAATTCAGACGCAGGGATCTCGAGCTTTCGCTCTTCAGATTGACATAAAGAGTATCTACCTGCAAACCGGTTTTTTCGCTTACAATGCCTGTGGTGTGTCCGCTGCCCTGCGGCGCCCACCACCAGTCTGCCCCCTGTTCATAATCATCCAGCGTAATCGGCATGAGGAACGTCGAACCGGTCTTGAAATAAAAGGTCGTCTGCTGAGTGCTTGTGTTGCCGAGAAGGTCAGAAAATCCCGGAAGCAGCTGCACTTTATAAGTTGTGTTCTCCCGCAAATTTTCTGCAGGAAAAAAAGAAAGAACCGATCGGTTGTCCACCAAATAGTTCCGCACTTTTCCGAAGACCGGCGTCGGTTGGCTGGATGCTGTGAGCAGGATTCGGCCTTCATGAACAGACGCGCTGTCGATGGGCTCGTTGTAGTAGAAATTGAGCACCGCGTCAGGCGTCACATTCTGCGTTGGGTTTAGGGCTCGCGCCAACGATGCGCGGCGGAGTGAGATCAGCCGGCCCTGTGGTAAATGTCATACTAAAAGCATCCCCGGCTACGCGGTTCTGATCTCCGTCCAGATGATGGCCATAGCGGTCCAACGCCTCAGGTGATACAGTGAGCGTGTATTCGGTTTCAAACTGAAGGGTATCCGGTTTGAAGACCAGAGAACGATAGTCGTTAAACCAGGTGAACTTGCCTTGGGCTGCCGGCGAAAGGGAGAAGGCCTGTTCCACACGGGCCGGATCCATGGGCCGGCTGAACAGCAGGGTGATCGCCTCCCAGGCGGGAAACCGCTCCTCGCCGGCCGCGGGCGTGGAGGCTTGAACAAACGGAGGCCGTTTGGAGATCAGCTGAATGTCTTTGAAGGTGATAAACGTGTCGATGAGGGCGACCTCCAGCGTGTCGCTGTAAAAATCCTCGGCTTTGACCTGTACGGTCAACGGAGAGGACGGCAGATTTTCGAAATAGTAAAAGCCGTTGCGCAAGAGTTCCGGATCCGAGCTGTAGAGATGAAACAAGGAGGCATAGGAATCGGTGACATAGCTTCGGCCGGCCACGGTGACACTGGCACCGTTGACCAGATCGCCGTTCTCCTTATCAGCGACAAATCCGGCTAAAATCTGCACCGGCGGGCGCGGAATTTTATGAAAATCGAGAATGGACCAGTAGAAGGACATGGCCTCCATTCTTTTCCATTCTGCGTTCATGTTGCGCGTGTTCTGAATTGGGTTGGTATGATAGCCCGCCTCGCTCAATTCGGAAGGCATGGCGGTATTTCGGTTGACGCTCAGGTAGGGACCGGAACTGGTGCAGCCATAAAAAGAGCAATCGCCGAAGGAGCCGGCCGTGGGAATGCGCATGGCCCGGGTCAACAGATCCACCATGTGGCTGCTCATCTTTTTGCCGCCGTTGGGCACTTTTTCCTGACCCGACCGGTATTGTCCCCACAGCAACAGGGTGTTATTGGCTTCCGCTGAGCCGTTCGCTCCGGGTGCGTTGCTGTGAATGGAATGAAACCAGGCGGCGCCGAGGCTGTTGGCGTAATCCGACCGCTGGGTCAGACCGACGAGTTGCCGGTCATCCGTTCGCGTCAAATAGACGGTATCGATGTCGGTGGTCTGCAGTAACAGTTCGCGCAGCGCCAAAGCCACGCGCACGTTCTTTTCCGCCTCCGAATAATTATAGATGCCCATGTTCTCTTTCTGGCTATGGCCTGGATCGAGAACAATGTTCCAACCTTTGAGGCCTTTCACTTGAGCGTCGGCGCAAGCGACCAGCAGAAAAAAATAGAAAATCATCCGTCTCATGCGATCATTCTTTCCGATCGTGCAATCCCGAGATAGTGAGCAGATAAAGGGCGCCGTCCATTGCATCGTCATAGGCGATTCGATCGCCGTCTGGCGACCAGCAGGGATTCATCTCCAGCTGTGCAGGGGTGGCGGTCAAAGCCTGTTTCTCCGACCCATCCGCTTTAATGACATAGAGATCAGAGGCAAGGAGCTGATCTCCGTCGTCCTGAGTGATCATGTACACCAGATAGCGGCCGTCCGGCGACCAGCGCGGCCGATGGCCTTCGCCTAACTCCAGATAGCCGCTGCCGTCGCTGTTCATGACGCACATCGGTCCGCCCATGATTTCAAAAGCGATTTTGCTGCCGTCGGCGCAGGCCGTCAGGTTGATGATGCGCGTGCTCCCCCAGGTCGACGTTTCGCTGCGTGCGACCTCGTCATAGAAGGCCAATCGATCTCCCTGCAGATAGGCCACTCGGGAGGGCGCCTTTTTGCTCAAAGGGGTTGCCGGTTTTCCAGTTGAAAACGACTGCAGAGTGTTGTTAACGGCCGCGTACACATGACGGTCGTCTGCGGACCAGACGGGAAGACCCAAGGGCTCGGTCTGATACGCGCAGAGCAGGCGTGATGTCTGTGATTCCACATCGAACAGCTGCAGGGCGTTGGAGCGGCGCAGGGCTTCATAGTTGGCCACCCGGCTCACCAGCGAACGGCTGTCGTTGGACCAGGCCATGCCAAAGCCGGCTGCCGGAGCGTCCGAAAGCCGGCGCACTTGCCGATCCTCCAATCTCACCACCCAGATGCCCTGATAATGCTCGCCCGTACAGGCGATATAGCGTCCGTCCTGAGACCAGAGCGGCTGGATGAATACCTGTTCAGAATATTCCAACAGCCGCACCGGCCCCGCGGAGAGCGTCACGGCCGCCCGGGCTGCACCCAGGCCGAACAGCACAGCCACGATTACTTTATGATGCATACATGCTCCAAAGAAAAAAATACGGTCTCTAGTTTACCATTTAACGTCATAAAATGCAAATGGTTTCTCATCACACCGACAGGGTGGATCGCCTAGGTGCGGTCCGAGCGCTGCGCCGCTGATGACGTCATCCAGTCGCAGCCGGCGGCCGGTAAGCAGATTATTTCTTGACTTTCAAATCCATTCTTCCTATCATAATAACATCAAAAAAAAGGAGAGAATCTATGCAGAAAAATGATGTCTATAGATGCCAGGTGTGCGGCAACATGGTCGAGGTCGTATCGGTGGGCGGCGGCACGCTGACCTGCTGCGGCCAGCCCATGACCTTGCAGACAGAGAACACCACCGATGCGGCGGTTGAGAAACACGTCCCGGTCGTTGAACAGAAAGACGGCAAAGTCAAAGTTACCGTCGGCAGCGTCATTCATCCCATGGTGGAGAGCCACTATATCCAATTCATCGAGGTGATCACTGCGAACAAGGTGTATCGCAAGTATCTCAAACCCGGGGAAGAGCCGGTGGCTGAATTCGACGTCAGCGAACCGCTTATCAACGTTCGGGAATACTGCAATCTGCACGGACTGTGGGCTAAAAAATAACTTTGCAGCGGCTATGCAGCCGTATAGGAGAAAACTATGAGAAGCCCGTTCTTCCTTCTACTCCTCTGGTTGTGCGCGCTCCCATCGTTTGGCCAGCCGTTGCCGTTCGGCGATGCGCTCAAGGGAACGAGAAAGTACGACGATTTCGAAAAGCCGGAAGTGTGTAAAAGCTGCCATGTGGACATCTATCAGCAGTGGACTCAGACCATGATGTCGCAGTCCTACACACACCACTGGGATGAAATCGAGTATTTCGATCTGGCGGTGCCGCACATGGAAAAAGTGCCTGCGCTTAAAGGGCCGGTGGACGGCTGCAACGGCTGTCATACACCCATGGCCTTTATGGCCGGCGACGTCACGCCGCCGCGCCCCGAGGCCAATTCCCGCGCCAACGAAGGCGTGAGCTGTGAAGTCTGCCACAGCATCAAGGGCATCGGCAGCGATCCCCCGTTCAATTTCAGCTACCAGTCATCGCCGGGCCGCCTCAAATACGGCGCCAAACCAGGGCTGCAATCACCGCATCACGACACCGAAGCGCTGGATATCTATCAGAAAGCCGAATACTGCGGCAACTGTCACAATGAAAAAAATCCCTTCGGCGTTTGGGTGAAATCAACCCAGCTGGAGTGGAAAGAGGGTCCCTACGCCAAAGAGGGTGTGCCGTGCATGCAGTGCCACATGCCCAAAGCCTTGGGTACAAACGCCACTATGGCCCAGGAGGATATGGTGGCCCAGCACCTCTTCCATGGCGCGCACGACAACGGCAAGATCGCCAGCGCCATCGAGCTGCGCATGCATCCTGAGGAACGCGAGGTGAGCTATGACGGCACCGTCTCCCTCAAGGTGCAATTGTTCAGCGCCAAACCGGGGCATAAATTTCCCAGCGGATCGGTGGAGGATCGCATCGTCTGGCTGCACGTCACAGCCATTGATGCCAACGGCAAAGAGTACCATCTGCCGGTGGATAAAAAAGGTTTTGCGGGCGAAGAATACACCATTGCCGGCGACGTGCTGGCCTATCAGGACATGGGTTTGCCCAAAGGCCTGCCGGATTTCAAAGGCGTGCAGCGGGACGGTGTGCCCGTCGGCGACCGCATTTTTCGCATGCCCTACCTGGATCCCGAAGGCCGCATGACCATCATGCAGTGGAACACCAAATCCCTGGGCGTGGACTATCGCATCGGGCCGCGGGAGACCAAGATCGAGACCTTTACCTGGAAATTGCCGGACAACATCCCTCCCGGCAAGGTGACCTTTAAGGCGGTGCTCAATTATCAAAAGCTGGTTAAACCGGTGGCCGATTTTCTCAACGTTCCTGCCGATGAGAGCGAGATCGTTCCGGTCAACACCGCCACCACCTGGGTGGAAGTGTACGAATAGGCGCAATTGCAACACGTGAGAATAAAATTGTGGAGCTCTGCATGAAAAAAAATCTCCTGGGTCTCACCCTGGCTCTGATCATGCTGGCGGCCCTGGCGGATCAGACGCAGGCGATTCCGGCTTTTGCCCGCCGTTACAACATCTCCTGCAGCACCTGTCACGCCCCGATCCCCAAGCTCAAGCCCTATGGCGCTGAATTTGCCGGGGACGGCTTTATCATGAAAGAAAACGAGAAAGAGCGGGATTACGTGACCGCCGGCGATCCGTTGCTCTGGCTCAATAAAACCATTCCGATCGCCGTACGCTTTGACGCCTATGCCGTGTCCTACGCCACCGAAGCCAAGACCGATCTGCAATCGCCCTGGGGCTTGAAATTGCTCTCCGGAGGCGCGCTGTATAAAAACATCGGTTACTATTTTTATTTCTTCATGAGTGAACGCGGTGAGGTGGCCGGCATCGAAGACGCCTATGTGCATTTTAACAACATCGGCGGCTCTGAATTTGATATCATGGTGGGCCAGTTCCAGACCAGCGACCCGCT
>JAKJDB010000170.1 GCA_022706175.1 Candidatus Zhuqueibacterota bacterium
GACTCCCCGGGCGATCTTGAAGGTCCGCCTTCTTCGCCTCTCCCCTCTTCACGGTCTTGCCGCCGACGATAACGCGGCCCCTGGTAAATTAGGCCTCCTCGCGGATCTGGGTCATCACGTCCCACTTGCAGCCGTTCGTTCCGCCCAGCGCAGGCGTGATGAACTTTGTGCGGATACCTGCTTCTGAAAGAGCCTTCTTGTTCATCGGTAGTGGATTTCTCCAGTCGTTCCAGAAAGTCCGTCTCTTGGGCACTGCTTATTTCATGGATTCGGAATATATCTTTACATCCTTTTCAGGCAAACCACCCATTCTATCCTTTTCCATTTCCAGATCATAATCTGCTTGCAGAATAATCCAGAATTGTGTCGCTACGCCCAAAAACCGTCCGAGCCCCAGTGCGGTGCCGGACAGGTGAACTTGTGTCCTGCCACCAGCTATCCTGACAGTGTTATTTTTTCTACCTCTTGAAGGTTGACTCTTTTTGGGACCTGCCAGAGATCATAATTGTTCTGCATAATCAACCAACTTTCCGGTGATCTTCCCAAAGTTTTCGATAAGCGTAAAGCCATCTCTGAGGTGACGTTACTTTGTCCATTCACCAGGCAGCTAAGAGTTGAAGTAGAGACTTTTAGCTTTGCAGCCACCGTTCTCAGGCTCAGATTATAGGGTTCAAGAAACATTTCTTGAATAAATTCTCCGGGATGAGGGGGAGTGTGCATTTTCAGTTATAATAGTGCTCATAATTAACAATTTAAACATCACTATCAAAAAATCTGAAGGTGAGACGCCGGCTTTTATTTACATCAAGGGCCCCAATGTCTTGCCTCTTCCCTTTAAGCCGATGTAATCGGAATCCTGGCAGGTCAATTTTGAATAAAATTACATATTGCGCAACACGCAACATAAATTTCAGACTATTAACTTGAACGGGTGACAACGACCAGGTCGATCTCCTTACACAGATCGGTTAGCAAGCAGCACCACTGGATCTGGTTCTCCAGATAGGTGATCGCATTGGTGAGGAACCGGTCCGAGAGCACGTCGCAGGTTCCGCAGCTGCGGCGCGTTGCGGCCCGAATGTTTATCACCCTGCTAGGGCTTTTGCCCGGCCCATTGGAACTGAGCGGCGTCATAGCCTTTTTCAGCTAAAATTTTCAAGACCGCCACTTTCTCAGTGCCGGTCAATTGCAGATTTCGGCTGAGAATCCATCCATATTTGCGCTCCGGGTGGCCGACGACCACCCATTGATACTCGGAATCCAAACCGATGATCCAGTAATCCCCCCAGAACAAGCGCATGCCCAGCAGACTGACAAAACTGACCTGCAACTTGGCGTTGGATGTTTTGTCCACCACTCTGGCGACCGCCTCGGCGCGGTTCATGGAACCTTCCTTCTTCCGGCATTGATTCAGCACCGTGATCTTGCCGTCATCGCGCAACGTGTAGGTAGCTGTGATGTCACTTACACATTTACGTTGAAAACTGGTGGGAATTCGAGCCACTTCATGCCACACGCCAATATAGCGCTGCAGATCCACTCTGTCCACGGTCGTCAGCGGCTGTGTTTCAGACATAGCGGCGGTCAAACCGACGGATAGAGTTATCACCGCTATCACTTTGATCGGAAGCATACCATCTCCTTCTTAGTTGGAACCAGATCCGTATTCCAATAGGATACGAAATCCGGTTTGTTTGAGCGGATATCCGGGCGGCGCATCGCTACGGCTGGCAGGCCGGCAGGCACAGGCGGACGAGGCCCAGGATCCACCGCGCATCACCCGATAGGCGCCCTGCTCCGGACCCTGCGGATCGATGACCGGCCCTTGTGGGTAATCAGCCTGGTAATAATCACTGCACCACTCCGCCACATTGCCGAGCATATCATAAAGTCCGAGACGGTTCGGCTTTTGGCCGGCCACGCGATGCGTGGTCTCCCCGCTGTTGCGGTTGTACCAGGCGCATTCATCCAGAGGATCTTTGGCGGTCGAATCACCGGCACTGAGGCAGGCGTATTCCCATTCCGCCTCTGTCGGCAGGCGATAGTGTTTTCCCTCTTTTTGCGACAAGGCGGCACAGAACGCAACCGCTTCGTTCCAGCTCACCCGCTCCACCGGCAGAGAATCGCCCTGGAAAAAGCTTTTATCCGCGCCCAGCAAAGCGGTCCACTGTTGCTGAGTGATCTCTGTCTCACCGAGATAAAACGATTTGCTGATAGTTACGGTATGAGGCCGTTCATCCTCCTGCCGGAGCATTTGTTCATAGGGGCTGCCCATGATCAACGAACCAGCGGGGATGAAGAGCAGGCGGATGCCCAGACTGTTTTCAATACATGCGGCAGGCGGCTGCTGCGCGTGAACAGCGGCAACCAACAGCAGACCCGGCAACGTCCAGCAGGCCACGCGGATGATCATCCTGTCTTTCATGGATTCAATCCGGACAAATCCGGTTCGAATTTTTCTGCGGTGCTGAGCATCTCCTCCCAGGTAACCTTTGCCTGACGGTAGGCCGCCATGCGGCCGAGAATGGTAGTCAGATTGCTGACCACGCTGGGAGCTACCGTGGTGTTGGCGCTGCGGCCATCCATCACGGTTTGATGAAAATCATCGATATTGCTCACAGCGCCACGCTGGTATAAATTGACCACTTCGCCGCCTTTATAGGGCAGATTGCCACGGATGCTCACGCTGCCGAAATAATCGCTATCCAGAGTGCCCTCGCTGCCGTAGATGCGGCAGAGGATATCGTCCTGACCCAGGCCCAGCTGTTTGGAATGAAAGGTGAGCTCCACCTCTTGAGGAAATTGATAGAGCACGGAGAAATGATCCCAGCAGGTTCCGTACTTGCGATATCGACCGCCGGTGCCGACCGCGTGCTCCGGATGCGCATCCAAAGCCCAGGTGGCGACGTCGATGGCGTGAATGTTCTGCTCAGTGATGACATCGCCGGACAGCACGCGATCCAATCCCCAGGCGCGCAGCCGATCTTCTGGGCTCACCGGCTGCTTTTTCAGATATTCGCTCTGCTTGTCCCAGGTTGGGCCGGCATGGTAGGCGGCCTCAGCGCAGACCACTTGGCCGATCTCTCCATAATGAACCCGTTTGACCGCTTCGCGATAAAAGGGGTCGGTGCGCGTTTGGAAATCCACCAGAAAAACCAGGTTGCGCTGAGCGGCTTTTCTCGCCGACTCGGCTACGGTGTCACATCCCGCCACATCGACGGCGATGGGTTTGGAGAGAAATACATGCACACCGGCTTCCACCGCAGCCTGGGCATGAATGGGATGAAAATAGGGCGGCGTCTCGATGGCCACCGCATCGACGGTCCTGCTGTCCAGCAATTTTCGGAAAGCCGATAATCCGGTAAACTGCCGTTTTGCGGGTATGGAAAATTTTTCTCCCGCAGCCAGAGTCTTTTCCGGAAAATAGTCCGCCAGCGCCGTGATCTCATAGCCGCCGTGCTCCTTAAAGAGATCCGCGATCCACACGCCCCGTCCGCCGCAACCGATGAGTCCCAGGCGGATTCGAGAGTTGGCCTGACTGGACCAGACAGAGCCCGGCTTGATAACAGCCAGTGAAACGGCTGAGCCGCCGGCGTTTCTGAGAAACTGACGACGATTGAGAGAATGAGGAGTGTGCATTCTGACCTCCAGGTTCCAGACGCCAAGTTCGCGGGCGAAGCCCAGAATGGCGCCTGCGTAAATACAAATCGTTAATCAGGCCTACCCGGCCGCCTGATGGGCCACACCTCCAGGCGTGACTCTTGATGCAGCGATCTGAAAAGATTGAAGGTTGGTTCACCAGGCCGACGCTCCTCGGCCTGGTTCTTTTGTTCAAGGCCGGACGATTCAGGCCGGCGGCAGGTTCATGCCGCGGAGGATTTTATCCCAACAACAAATTACAGCCGCCAGGGACTGCGCATCGGTTTCTCAGTGGCCACCCGATTCGCCTGTTCGCTGTTGGTCACTCGCTCTGCAACCGGATCCCAATCGAGTTTTTCACCCGTCAGCATGGCGATGTTGAGCAGATGGCAGATGGAAGCGGTGCGATGGCCGATCTCGGCGTGCGCCAGGGGCTGAGTGCGCTTTTTGACACAGTCGATGAAATCCCGGTGATGACCTGGACTGCGGCCGACATGGATTTCTTCAAGGCCGATTTTTTCTCGCAATAACGAACGCGGTTCCGCCTCCAGGCGACCGCCGTGAATATGAATGAAAATCCATCCGTCCTCGCCCACCAATTGCAGGCCGCGCTCTCCGCGGCTGTCGCCGGTCATCACCACGCCGTTGGCATAGGTGCAGCGAAAATCATAATCGATAAAGCAGTCATACACGCCGTTTTGAATCTGCCGGCCTTGGGCGTCGAAGGCGATCGGCCCGGTATCGTCGCTGTGATTGATCAATTGCGCCAGATCGATGATGTGCGCGCCCCGGTCGGTCATTTCTCCGCCGCCGTATTCGAGAATATAGCGCCACCAGAAATGGGTCCGGTGTTCGGCATAGGGGGTTGCCGCAGCCGGACCGAGCCAGAAGTCAAAATCCAATCCAGCCGGCACGGGCAGCAGGCGCGCCGGCCCTTGTTGCCGCTGCAGCCGCAGATGCTGACTCTCGTTGTTGGGCATATGGATCTTGATTTCTTTCAGCTGGCCGATGCGGCCGTTGCGCACCAGCTCGCAGGCGAAACGAACGCGGTCGTTGGAACGTTCATGGCTGCCGGTCTGCAGAATGCGGCCGGTTCGTTCGACCGCCCGGCACAGAGCGCGGCCTTCCGGAATAGAGTTGACCAACGGCTTTTCGCAATAGACGTCCTTGCCCGCCTCCACAGCAGCCTTGGCGATCAACCCATGCCAGTGATCGGGCGTGCAGACGCTGACCAGATCGATATCCCGGCGCACCAGCAGTTCGCGGAAATCGCGATAGGTCGAAACCGTGTTGCTGGAAAAATCACGTTGTGCATCCTGGTGAAATTTCACTGTGCGCCGCAACGCCGGTTCCAGCCCGGCTGAGGACGAACCGTCGAATTGATAGAGCATATCATAATCATCGCTGCCCTGGTTCACATCACAGAGCGCCACCAGTTGGATATCCGCATGCTGGATAAAGGCGCGCAGGTTCTGCGTGCCCTGTCCGCCGAGGCCGATGCAGGCAAGGGTCAATCGCTCGCTGGGCGCCGGAGCGCCGGCACGACCAAGACTGCGACCCGGAAGGAACAGCGGCGCCGCGCCGGCAGCGATCATTTTTTCTATAAACTGTCTGCGATTCAAGAGCTTTCCTTATAGATGATAAGGACTTCGCCGGGGCCGGTTCAACAGTCGCGCGGCCGTTGCATCGTCGATGATCTCCTCCATTTGCGGAGACCAGCGAATCTTTCTCCCCAGCCGAATGCTGATGTCGCACAGATGGCTGATGAGATCGGACTGCACCGCCGCCTCCACCGGGCTGATGGCAGGCCGACGCGAGCGGATGCAGTCGATGAAATTGCGATAATGGTTGGAGCTCTGGTACAGCCGCGGCCCGTGACGCAAGCGCTCCGGCCGAAGCAGCGACTCGGAGGAGGCGTAAATGCCGGAGCGGCAGACGCTCACCCAACCATCGGCGCCGAAAAACGTAGTGCCGTGATCGCGAAACGCCGCATGGTAGGGCCGTACCACCGCAGCGGCGACGCCATCGCTCATAAAGCGCAGAGTGACGCCGTTGGCGTAGCGGCAGTGCATATCCCAATCGCAGACCGTCTCGAACAGACCGCCGCGGGTGATCACACCGGTCCCCTCATATTCGATGGGCGCGGTCGAGTCGCTATCGTTTCCCCATTGCGCGATATCCAGTGGATGCGCGCCCCAGCCGGCGATAAAGCCGATGGAATTGTCATAATGGTGATAGGTGCCATAAGGGGTGCACCGGTCCGCCGTGTAAGGCGAAGGGGCGGCCGGGCCGAGCCAGCGGTCATAATCCAGATCCGCGGGCACGGGAATGGGCTGGGTGGATCCGTTGACAGCAGTGAACGCCGATTGCTGGCTGTGGACGTCCGTGCACCAGGCATGAATAGTGTGCACCCGGCCAAGCGAACCATTGCGCGCCAGTGTGCATGCCTGCCAAAAATAATAGCCGGACCGCTGTTGTGTGCCGTACTGAAAAATGGCCCCGGTTTGCTGCACCGCGTGGCGCAGCGCCAGGTTCTCCGCCACGCTGACGCCCAGCGGTTTTTCCACATACACATCCTTGCCCGCCCGTATCGCCGCCATGGCGATGGGGACGTGCCAATGGTCCGGCGTGGCGATGACCACGGCGTCAATCTGTGCATTGGCGAGCAGTTCGTGAAAATCCGCATAGATGCGCGTGCCGCGATAGGACCTGCCGGTTTTG
>JAKJDB010000171.1 GCA_022706175.1 Candidatus Zhuqueibacterota bacterium
TCAAGACCTGCCAGTGCACGATCTCAAAGATTATCCATTCCGGTATTATGCCCAGTACCCGGCCCTGGGATTTCTGTTCTGGCCGCCGCTATTTGCTTTTATCGAAGCCTTGTTTTTTCTCGCCGGCGGCATTAGTATCACCTCGGCCATCCTTGCCATCGGTTTCTTCTCCTGCCTGCTTGCGCTTTCTTTGTACGACATGGTAAAATTCAGCACCTCTCGCTTGTTCGCCTTTTTCGCCGTGCTTTTACTGCTGACCATTCAACAGGTCTCTTTGTATCTGAATGTGGTCATGTTGGACATCCCCATGCTGGGCATGAGCTGTCTTACAGTCGCTCTCTATTTGAGAATCACCAGAGCGTCAGGATCAGAATCCTGGGCTCAGTGGGCGTCCTTAGCCTGTGTGGCGAGTATGGCGCTCTATGTCAAGCAAACCTGTTTTATCGTCCTGGCAGCTATTGCCATCGACTTTATCGTCAATCACCGGAAGTGGCTGAAAAGCCCCCGCCTCTGGTTGGCCGTGGTTCTTTTCACCTTTTTGACCATGCCCCTCGCCGTCTACACGATAAAATTCGGACAAGCCAATATCGCCCAATCTCTCGGCAAGCAAACAAATCTGATCATGCCTGGCTACCTTGGAATGCCGCGATGGAGCGTACAGAATTGGCTCTACTATGCTAAAATCATCTGCGGACAAATCCATCCAATCCTGATCATCTCAGCGGCCGCTGGAATCCTTCACAGTTTGATCGATTCCGCCCGTTTCAAACAAGCCCTTTTGTGGATAGCGTGGATTTTGTGTTTTTATCTCTTTTTTTCATATTTCGACAATAAAGCCCCGCGCTTTGCCATGCTCACTTACCCGCCGCTGGTCATCATTGGAGTAGAGTTCATCCACAGGATGCTTAAAAAGTTAAAGCCATATATATATATATATACCATGCCTCATTGGCTTGGCCATTCCCATCGTCCTTGGCGTAATCCGCATTCCCAGCCACGACCTTCGTGGATTTGAGGAAATGGAAGAGATCGTCGCCTCATTGAAGATCCAGTCGCAACAAAGTAATATCATCTATTTTGGCGAATTTCGTCAACCGTTTGTCTATTACGTTCGCATCGGCGATTTCAGCCGCCGGACTCACATTCTACGCGGAGACGATACGTTCAAGGAAGAGCCGGATCTAGATGCGATGTGTCATGACTACAGGATACGCTATTTGGTGCTGGAAACCGGAAATCCTCAGCAAACCGCGCTCCATTCTCAAGTACAATCGAGTCTCCAGCAGAACAGGAATTTTTCGCTTCAGGAAGAGCGTCGTTTTTATGTTTACGAGCGATATCGGCAGGTCGAGATCTATAAATACTGTGGGGCCATGGCAGAAAAAATAAAACCAATCCGTCTGTCCTCAGATCTGCTTAATAATAGCGAATACATGATGAAAGAGAATGAAGCGATGGAGAAGAAATCTCCGGAATGACACTATTACATTTTGTCTTTCCGAGCCCGCAATGCTTTATCCATACGCGTGCTTTGAGTCGGCGCAGGGCGAGGAATCTATCGTCGCACTGAGCCATGCCCGTTTGCTTGTTCAGTTCGTCGCTAGATCCTTCGGCGCTTTGCTGATCCTGCAAACAGGTTCAGCATACAATGGTTTCGCGCCTCAGGAGGACAACATAAAGAACAAATCCTTTCCTTTTGTCTTTCCCGCAACCCTTTATTGCAACACTCTTCATGCCATCGTAAAGGGCGAGGAAGGCAACATGGATAACAATCCTTCCCTTTTGTCTTTCCGAGCCCGCAATGCTTTATCCATACGCGTGCTTTGTGTCAGTACAGGGCGAGGAATCTATCGTCGCACAAAAACCAGCTCTTTCGCATTTCATGTTCGTCGCTGGATCCTTCGGCGCTTTACTGATTCTGCAAACAGGTTCAGCATGCAATGGTTTCGCGCCTCAGGAGGACAACATAAAGAACAAATCCTTCCCTTTTGTCTTTCCGAGCCCGCAATGCTTTATCCATACGCGTGCTTTGTGTCAGCACAGGGCGAGGAATCTATCGTCGCACAGGTCTTGCCTCTTCGCTCATTTCGCTCGCCGCTAGAACCTTCAGCGCTTTGCGGAACCTTGCAGAGGAAAATGATGATCCAGCGATCGATCCAGAGTTTAACCCTACATCAGCCCTCTTTTTTTCAGCAGCGGTTCAATGCCCGGTTCGCGGCCGCGAAAGCGTTTATACAGGGTCATCGCCTCTTCGCTGCCGCCGGCGCCGAGGATGTGCTTGCGAAAGGCGGTTGCGTAGGTTTGATCAAAGAGGCTGCTCTCTTTAAAGGCCTGGAAGGCATCGGCATCAAGCACCTCTGCCCAGATGTAGGCGTAATAGCCCGAGGAATAGCCGCCGGAAAAAATATGGCGGAAATAGGGGCTGCGGTAGCGTGAAGCGATCTCCGGGATCAGGCCGATGCGCGCCAGCGACTGCCCTTCAAAGAGCGTGGCGTCATGTTCAATGGGTTCCCGCAGCGTGTGCCAGTCCATGTCCAGATAAGAAGCGGCGAGATATTCAACCGTGGCAAAGCCCTGGTTGAAATGGCCTGATCTTTCGATTTTGGCGATCAGCTCGTCCGGCATGGCAGCGCCGCTCTGATAGTGTTTGGCATAGCTCCTGAGCACCTGTGGTTCAAACGCCCAGTTCTCCATGATCTGCGACGGCAGCTCGACAAAATCGCGGGCCACCGATGTGCCGGCGATCAGGGGATAGGTGCAGTCGGAGAGCAGGCCGTGCAGGGCATGGCCGAACTCGTGGAACATGGTCTCGACCTCATCGAGACTGAGCAGCGCCGGCGTGTCGGCTGTGGGTTTGCTGAAATTGCCGACATTGACGATCACCGGCATCTGCCGGCCGCCGAGTTTCTGCTGGCCGCGGTATTCGCTCATCCAGGCGCCGCCGCGTTTGCTGGCGCGGGGAAAATAATCCACCATCAATACGCCGATGGGCCGGCCGTCCGCCTCTTTAACCTCAAAGGCGCGGACCTCCGGATGATACACCGGTATATCCTTGCGCTCCGTGAAGGTGATGCCCCACAGCTTTTGCGCCACGCCAAAAACGCCGCTGCGTACGTTCTCCAGCTTGAAATAGGGCCGCAACGCCTCTTCGTCCAGAGCATATTTTTCTTTTTTCACTTTTTCCGCATAGTACCACCAATCCCAGGGCTGCAGTTGGAATCCGCCTTTTTCCCGATCAATGATCGCCTGCATATCAGCGACCTCCTGGCGGCTGCGCTCCTTAGCCGGCCGCCACAGTTGATCCAGCAGGGCGTAAACGTTTTCCGGCTTTTTCGCCATATTCTCTTCAAGCACATAGTCCGCATGACTGGGATAGCCGAGCAGATTGGCTTTGCGTACGCGCAGCGCGGCAATTTTGCTCAGGATCTTTTTATTGTCATTTTCATTGTTTTGATCCCCACGCTGAAGGTAGGCCTCATAGATCTGCCGGCGCAACCGGCGGTTCTCCGCGTATTGCAGAAAAGGAAAAATGCTGGGCGCCTGCAAAGTGAAAACCCATTTGCCGGCCTGGCCGCGTTCCGCAGCCGCTTCGGCCGCTGCGGAGACCATGGCCGGCGGCAGGCCGGCCAGATCGCCGGGCTGGTCGATGACCAGGCTGTAATTGTTGGTCTCCTTGAGCACATGGTCGCCGAACTTGAGCTCGAGCAGAGCCAGCTCCTGATTGATGGCGCGCAGCTGCTCCTGTTGCGCTTTCTCCAGATTGGCGCCGCCGCGGACAAACTCGCGATAGTATCGGGTAAGCACGGTCTCTTGTTCCGCGGTCAGGCCGAGACTCGCCTTTTGCTCATAGACCGCCTTGATGCGCTGAAACAGCTTGGCGTTGAGGCGGATGTCATCGCCATGGCTGGAGCGCAGCGGCGACGCCTCTTCGGCGATCTTTTGCAGCGCATCGCTGGTCAGCGCCGAGGTCATGTTGTCGAACACATTGGTGACTCGAGTGAGCACACGGCCGGAGAGTTCGAGCGCATCGATGGTGTTGGCAAAGGTCGGAGGCTGCGGATTGTCAGCGATGGCGGCGATCTCCTGCTGGTGCAGACGAATGCCCTCCTTGATCGCCGGCAGATAATGCTCGTTCTTGATCTTGCTGAAGGGCGGAACACCAAAGGGGGTCTTGAACTCTTTGAGCAGCGGATTTTCCTCTGCCACTGCCATGTTCAGGTTCACACAACAGATCGAGCACAACAGCGCAATCGCAATCTCTTTCATGGATTTCCTCATAATAGGTTAATTGTTGAATCCTGTGTGGCCATCCCTGTTTTCCCATCCTATGACTCTGAACGTTTTGTCCGCGGCCAAAACTTGATCACATAAAAAAATCCCAGGATCAGCAACAGCACACCCCACCAGATGTCCGCGTGCAGACTCCATAGCCGCACTCGCGCCTCCACCGGCGGCGGCGACAGCCAATAGAACAGACCGGCAGCCAGGATCAACAAACCGTAGATCAGCACAATTCCACCGATAAAAAACCAGATCGGTATTTGTTTTTCATAATGGCTTTCCATAACTTCCTCACCAGAAAATTAGATTGACGGCGATCAGCACCGACGCGACCACGCACGCCCAAAAGACGGGCTTCTGGTACCATGGACAGGCGGTCTCTTGGGGCCGCGGCGTAAGCCCCATCACCAGATTCTTCAGCTCTGCATCGGATTTGGGCTTGGTAAAAAGGCTCACCACCACGGTAATCAGCACGCACACCACCAAGGACCACCAGCCGCTGTACATGTTCACGGCCATGGGCTTTGCCTTTTCTGAACGCGCGATGACCTTGGCATGATCCGGATTGAACGCAGCCGGCGCAAACCGCTTGGAAATAAAAGTCGAATGCACCTCCACCCCGGGTTTCAGGTAGACCAGAACGCCCTCCACGCCGAATTGATGTTTTTCCCTGGAATCAGCCATCATCACCTCGGGCGCGAGGATCTGCAACGGAGTGCTGCCGTTTTTCATCGGCAGCGTGACCGGCAGCGCCACAGGCGCGTCTTGCACCGTGATCGCTCGTCCGGACTCGAATCCCGACACCGGTACATTGACCAGATCCACACGGCCGCTTTCGACCACGATCAGCGACGGCGCTTCCGAGCCGCCCTGTTCCATCGTCTCCACAGTCACCACCGCTCCCGGCGCCAGCGTCGCCTTGGGCTGCGGTTTATAGCCGTCCGGAAAGGTGTGCACATACGCCCACATGCTGATGGAGAAAAGAATGGCGATTAAAAATCCCCAGAAACCGCCGGCGGGCGTCGCCCGCTTCCACAACATGCCGAGGATCACGGTGCCGAATAAAGGCACGATGAAAAAGAAAACCAGGACCTGAAGATACTCGAGGATGTTGGAAAAGTAGAACAGAGAGTAAGCGGTAAGAATAGAGATAAGAATGCCGATCACCGAACTCCAGCGCCCCATGGCCAGATAATGCCGATCCGTGGCCTTTTTGTTGAGCAGAGGTTTATAGACATCATAGGTCCAGACCGTGGCAAAGGCGCTGACGTTGCCGGCCATGCCGGACATGAAACCGGCGATCATGGCCGTCACGCCTAGCCCGAGCAGACCCGGCCCCAGATACTGACCCATGAGCAACGGCAGGACATCATTGAACGTATGATGGGTGATGCCCGCGCGCGGATCGCTCTCCGGCACCAGAACCATGGTGGAGCCGTCGGGATTGAACAGCACCGCCAACCCCAGCAGGCCGGGAATGGTGACGATGAGCGGCACCAGCATTTTGAGCGCCGCACCGATGAGCGTTCCGTTCTGCGCCGAACGCAGGTCCTTGGCCACAATGACGCGCTGAACCTGGAGAAAATCCGTGCACCAGTAACCGAATCCCACCGCAATGCCAAAGCCAAAGATCATCCCGAACCAGTCGATGCCCATGGGATTGCTGGCAAAAGAGCCCAGATTGCGCCACAGGCTGGTAAAGTCGGCGTTCTGCACCGTCGGGTGGATGACCGCGACGTTTTTCTGTATGGTGGCCATCAGGTTGTTCCAGCCGCCGGCGTCGATAATACCGAGGATGGGGATGAGCAGCGACCCCAACCAGATGAGAAAAAACTGCAGCACTTCGTTGAACACCGCGGACAGCAGCCCGCCCAAAGTCACATAGATGGCCACGGTGACCGAGGCCACCCAGATGCTGACGTTCATGTCCCAGCCCAGCAGCAGGTTTAAAATTTTCGCCATGGCGAACATGCTGGCGCCGCTGACCGCCACGGTCATCACGCTGAACGAGATGCCGGCGACCGAGCGCGCCCCTTCCCCATAGCGCATCTGCAGATAGCCGGGAACCG
>JAKJDB010000172.1 GCA_022706175.1 Candidatus Zhuqueibacterota bacterium
CGCCGATAAGCAGAAAAATCGTCAGGCCGATGGGCGTGGAGAACCGGTCGAAAAATTCGCCGCCGACCGAGATCTTTTCTCCCCGCAGCCATTCGCTTAGGCTGGGCATGATGGTGCCCATGAACACGCCGATGGTGAGCGCCATGAACAGCAGATTGTTGATGAGAAAACTGGATTCTTTAGAGCTCCAGGCGTCGATGCCCTTGCCGCCGGCCAACAGAGGCGCGCGATGAGCGATCAGCACTGCGGAGCCGACGAGGACCAGAGCGAGAAAGCCGAGAAACAGGGGGCCCAGGTCCGATACGCCAAAGGCATGCACAGAGGAGATCAATCCGCTGCGCGTTACAAAGGTGCCAAAGATGGTCAGGCCGAAGGTAAGGGTGATCAGGGACAGGTTCCACATTTTCAGCAGCCCTTTGCGCTCCTGTACGATGACCGAATGAAGAAACGCGGTGCCGGTCAGCCACGGCATAAAAGAGGCATTCTCGACCGGGTCCCAGGCCCAGTAGCCGCCCCAGCCCAACTCCACGTACGCCCATTGCATGCCGAGGAGATTGCCGATGGTGAGGAACAGCCAGCTGAAGAGGGTCCAGCGGCGAATGCTTCTGATCCATTTTTCATCCAGCCGTTTGTTGATCAGCGCAGCGACGGCAAAAGCGAATGGCACTGTAAAGCCGACAAAGCCGATGTACAGCGCCGGCGGATGAAAGATCATCTCCGGATTTTGCAGCAGCGGATTGAGCCCTACGCCGTCGGCCGGCGTCATCGCTGTTTTGCTGAAGGGGTTGGTTTTGAACAGCGTGAGATAGCAGAAAAACAGCGTCGTGACCGTCATGACCGCCAAAGTTGCGGGGATGAGATCCGGATTGCGTTTGCGGTTGACGAACAGCACCAGGGCGGAGAACAGGGCCAACAGCCAGGTCCACAGCAGCAGGGAACCATCCTGACCGGCCCAGAAAGCGGCCAAGGTGTAGGCCCATGAGAGGCTGCGGTTGGAATAGTGGGCCACATACGCCACCTGAAAGTCGCGGGTCATCAGGGCATACAGCAGCGCCGCACTGCTGAGCGTGATTAAAACAAAAATCGCATAGGTGGCACGAAAAGCGCTGGCGAGCAGCGCAGAGCCCGGACGAACTGTTGCGCGGATATAGAGCCCTGCGGCGTAAACCGAAAGGACCAGCGACACGGCCAAAGCTTGATATCCCAGGGTACTCAAGATCTCTTCCTTTTCTGTGACGATGACAATTTTTTAATTTAGCCAATACCGAAAGTAACTGCAACAGAAAAAGCGTTGGTAACCTGAATCAGCAGAAAAAAGAAAACGGCCCACATTCTTTGGTATATTTTTTGCTTTTTCTCGGAACAAGCCCGGGTCATAGGCCGAGTGAAAAGAGCATCTGTTTATTAATGATATATCAACGCGAAAACAGCGTTGATCAGGGGTGAACTCTGCACAGCGGTTTCGAGTGTGCCATGGTGAGACAGTACGCTGTGCTGCGGTCAAAAAAGAGTTGAATAAGTTGGAAAAGATTGTACCTTTAATCAATCGGCTTTTATGAGATACCGCCGGCGGTTTGCGCGCCGGTTTTACAAAGGAGTGAACACCATGTCAAGAGCGAGTAGATGGAGCGTTTTCATCGGCCTGTTGTTTTCGGCCTTCGCCGCCCTGGCTCAGGATACCAGCACCTCCTTGATCTGGTACTATACGGCGCCGAACGCGGTGAATGCCGTGGCGGCGACGGATGACGTCGATGGCAACGGTTCGCCCGATGTGCTGGCCGGCTCTGCGGACAACACGGTCTACTGTCTGCAGGGTTTCGGCGCCAACGCGGGGTTGGTGCTCTGGTCCTACAAGACCAGCGGCGCGATTCTGTCGTTGTGCACCATCGGCGACCTGGACGGCGATGGGATCGCCGACTGTCTGGTCGGTTCAGCGGATGATTCGGTCTATTGTCTTTCCGCCGGCGCGACCGCCCAGCCGCGACTGCTGTGGAAACAAAACCTGTCTTCGGATGTCGTTGTGGTCAAAAGCATCGATGACGTGGACGGCGACGCCAAACAGGACTGTTTGGCAGGCACGACGCTGGGCAAGATCGTCTGCCTGACCGGGACCGGAACCACTCTCTGGCAGGGAAGCGCAAGCCGCGCAATCACTTCGATCGAGACCGGGCCGCTGATCGATGCGGACGACAAACCGGATGTGTTTGTCGCCAGTCTGGACAAATTTATCTATTTTCTTTCAGGGGTCGGCAACGGCGAAGGCGGACGGCAGCTGATCATGGCCCGTTATCTCAGCGTGGAGGTGACGTCCGTGACCTCTGTGCCCGATGTGGATGGAGATGGCAAGGATGATTGCGTGCTCGGCGCTGCCAATGGCCTGATCGGATGGTATTCCCCGGTCACTTCAAACGAGCTGAAGGGCTATTATGCTCAGGGCCGCATCCATGCGGTGAAGCGGATCGATGACATCAATGAAGACGGTTTTCCGGACATCATCGCCTGCTCGGCCGACAACAAGGTCTACGCCCTCGACGGCAACGACGGATCCTTGATCTGGTCGGCCACTTTTTCAGATGATGTACTCACCGCGGTGGGTCTTCCGGATATGAACCAGGACGGTAAAATGGATGTGGTGGTGACCAGTGCGGACAACCGCATCGTCTGTCTTTCCGGCAGCGGCGCCAAAGCCGGCAAAGAGCTGTGGAGCGTGGTCTGCTCCGATGACGCCGTCTCTCTGGACGTGTTGCCGGATGTGCGCAACAACGGTGTCTCTGAAGTGGTCGCCGGCGGCAAGGACGCTCTGGTGCGTCTGCTGGAGGGCAATGCCACGATTTTGGATGTAGAGTTGAGCGTCTTTCAGGCCAACGTTCGCAGCGACGGCGTGCTGCTGAGCTGGCAGACCGCTGCGGAGACACGCAATCTCGGTTTCGACGTGGAATTTTCCATCGATGGCCGCGTCTTTGAGCGGTTGACGTTCATCGCCGGCCATGGCACCACCAATCTGGCGCACGCGTACGAATATCTGCATCAGGGCGCAACGGCGGGGAAAACGTACTATCGCTTGAAGCAGATCGACAGCGACGGCCGGGTGAACTATTCGCCGGTGTTGACCGTGAGCCTGCAGGCGCCCGAACGTTTTCTCCTCACGGCCAACTATCCCAATCCCTTCAACAACGGCACGTTTCTTCAGTATGTGCTGCCGGAGGAAGGGGAGGTCGTTTTTACGCTTTATAACCTGCGCGGGGAGGAGGTCTATCAGCGCCGGGCCGGCCGGCAAGCAGCGGGATCGTATATTCTGCACTGGAACGGAGAGACGACGGATGGCCGACAGGCCGGAACCGGCGCCTATCTGTATGTCGTGCAATGGCGGGATCAGCGTTTGAGCGGCAAATGGACGTTGGTCAAATGATCCAACAGTGATGATATCATCTCATACAGTAAAGCGGATTTTCCGGGAACCGAAAAATTCGGCATTCAAGTTATGTCGCCGAAAGAACAATCAGAAAAATTATCAAGATGTCGGGCGACAAGATGTCAAGAGTTGCTCTGTGTTTGCAGATTGTGAGCGCTGAAGGATCCAGCGACGAACCGAACCTGTGAAAGGAATAAGGGCAGTTCGTCGATAGATTTCTTGCCATACAACCAGAGTGTTTGACGGAGCGTCACCGCGTTGCGTTTGTCCCTTGCATTATATATCCTGAAACAGCTTTCGTTTTACAGCAGGTATTTAATCAGCACCGGCAGGTTGCCTTTTTTATCCGACATCATTTTAAACCACAAGAGGCTTCATGGCTAATGAACCCAACAAGGTCATCTATTCGATGATCGGCGTCAGCAAGATCTATCAGCAGAAAGCCGTGTTGAAAGACATCTACCTTTCCTATTTCTACGGCGCCAAAATCGGCGTGCTCGGACTCAACGGGTCCGGCAAGAGCACGCTGTTGCGGATTTTGGCCGGGATCGACAAGGATTTCATCGGCGAGACCGTGCTCTCTCCGGGTTACACCGTGGGCCTGTTGCAGCAGGAGCCGGTTTTAGATGAGAGCAAAACCGTCAAAGAGATCGTCCAGGAGGGGGTGCAGGAGGTCGTCGACATTCTCGCCGAGTATGAACGGATCAACGCGCAATTCAGCGAGCCCATGAGCGATGACGAGATGAATGCCCTGATCGAACGGCAGGGCCGGGTTCAGGAAAAGCTCGATCAGCTGAACGCCTGGGATCTGGATTCACGGTTGGAGCTGGCCATGGACGCGCTCAACTGTCCGGCCGGCGAAACGCCGGTCAAGGTGCTCTCCGGCGGCGAACGGCGTCGTGTGGCGCTCTGCCGGCTGCTGCTGCAAAAGCCCGACATCCTGCTGCTCGATGAGCCGACCAACCATCTGGATGCCGAGACCGTGCTGTGGCTGGAGGCGGAACTGAACCGGTATTCGGGCACGGTCATCGCAGTCACCCATGACCGCTATTTTCTCGATAACGTCGCCGGCTGGATTTTAGAGCTGGACCGCGGCCAGGGCATTCCCTGGAAGGGCAATTACTCCTCCTGGCTGGAACAAAAGCAGGCGCGATTGCTGCAGGAGGAAAAAAAGGAGACCGAGCGGCAAAAGACGTTGCAGCGGGAACTGGAATGGATTCGGATGACGCCCAGAGCGCGGCAGACCAAGTCCAAAGCGCGCATCAACGCCTATGAACAGCTGCTGGAAGAGGAGAGCGCCCAACGGCAGAAGGAATTGGAGCTGTACATTCCATCCGGTCCACGCCTGGGCAAGGTGGTGATTCAGGCGGAGAGCATCAGCAAGTCTTTCGGCGATAAAATTCTTTTTCAGGAGTTTTCTTTCAATCTGCCCCCCGGCGGCATCATCGGCGTCATCGGACCCAACGGGGCGGGCAAGACCACTCTGTTCCGGTTGATTGTGCAGGACGAACAGCCGGACGCGGGCGTGATCCGTATCGGCGACACCGTGCAGCTGGCCTATTTGGATCAGAGCCGTGCCTCTCTGGAAGCGGAAAAGACGGTGTGGGAGATGATCAGCGGCGGAGCGGAAAAGATCAAGCTGGGCCAACGCGAGATGAACTCGCGCGCCTATGTGGGCCAATTCAATTTTATCGGCAGCGATCAGCAGAAAAAAGTCGGTCACTTGTCCGGCGGCGAGCGAAACCGGGTGCATCTGGCCATGGCGCTGAAACAGGGCGCCAACGTGATTCTGCTCGACGAACCCACCAATGATCTCGATGTCAACACCATGCGCGCTCTGGAAGAGGGGTTGCTGAATTTCGTCGGCTGCGCGCTGGTGATCAGCCATGACCGCTGGTTCCTCGACCGGATATGCACCCACATCATCTCTTTTGAAGGCGACAGCAAGGTGGTGTATTTTGAGGGCAATTTCAGCGACTATCAGGAGAACCGGCGGCAACGGCTGGGCAAGGACGCGGATGTGCCGCACCGGGTCAAATACAAACGGCTGACCCGGTAAGCGATCTCTCACGCAGCATGAAAACCCCGATGAACCCATCGGGGTTTTGTCTGCCGGCGGAATTTGGCGATTATTTTGCAAATGTGCTTGGATTTTTTCCGTAACGAGCTGATTCTGATGTACTATAAGTATTATTTGAAAAGGCCTGCAGTGAGATGCCCCATAAAAAAGGCCTGCGTGGACAGTCAAGGAGGCGACTAAAATGAAGGCAGTCAAGATCATTCTTCTGGTACTTTTCCTGGCTATGCCCGTGTATTCGGGTGTTTTTTCCGTCCGCAACACCTCTGACAGCGGCGAACATTCTTTCCGTTGGGCCCTGCAGCAGACCAACACTCACGCCGGGCCGGATACGATTACGTTCAACCTTTCCACCTCCGAGGCAGGGTATAACGGCGCCGCGTGGATCATTGCGCTGCAGTCCGCATTGCCGGCGCTGTCGGATTCAGCGACCTTTATCAACGGCGCCTCGCAGCGCAATACCAATCCGGCAGGTCCGGAAATCTTTCTCGACGGCCGCGCGGTTGCCGGCATTGCCAACGGCCTGGTGATCTCGTCCGGCTATAATACCGTCGCCGGCCTGGGCATCATCGGCTTTTCCGACAACGGCATTCTCATCACCGATGCCAAGGCACGGCAGAATCACATCTTCGGCTGCACCATCGGCGTGGCGCCGGACGGCGCTACCAGCCAGGCCAACGCCGGCCACGGCGTGTATCTCAAGAACGCCGGCGCAGGAAATATCCTGGGTGGCGAGGGCAGCAAGTTCCGCAACGTGATCTCGGGCAACGGCGTCAACGGCGTACAGATCGAAAAGACCGACAGCACGGTGGTGGCAGGCAATTTCATCGGCTGTGATGTCAGCGGCTCACGGAAACTC
>JAKJDB010000173.1 GCA_022706175.1 Candidatus Zhuqueibacterota bacterium
ATCCGTGTTCTGTCGCGAGACCACCGCCAGGATCGCATCACCATCCGCAATGTCTCCGGCGTGTATCGCAGCTTTGGCTTTTATTTGAGCGCCTGGGATTACAAGGCAAAGGGCTATCAAGGAGAGTTTGGTCATATCTTTTTTGAAAACATAAATCTGAAACAGTCGCGTCAGGACTATACCTACACCGTTCCTTTTCTGTTCAGAGTTTCAGGAAAGCACCAGGCTCTGCACCTCAAAAATATTCATTACTACAATCCGTCCGACAACCGCTATGTGCTGTTTGTGGAAGGACGGTCGGACATTCCGGGTATCAGCGATACGCCGGCAGAGGTCGAAAGCCTGGTCATCGATGGCCTGCACATTCAGGACGATGCGGAACAGTCCCCACAGCAGCGGCCTTACATTCAGATATCCGGAAATGTAAAAAATATGATCGTGCGCAACAGCCAGGTGCTGCGCACAGCGCAAAAGAGCCCGGTCGCCTTTCTGGCCGTGGACGGCGAATTCGGCAAAATCGATCAGCTGGCGCTGTTGCAGCTGCACTGCCGCAACGTGCAAGAAGTGGTTCGCGATCCAAACAACGCCGTCGCTGAAATCATTGAAAAATAACCGGCCGGGCCTGCCTATTGCTGTGGCCATCAATTATTTTAATGCTCTATTGCAGCAAGGTTGACGAGCTCTGAAAAAAATGAATCACCGGCATCATCATCTTCTCATTCCGGCAGACCAACGCTCGAAAGGCGATATTCCGCAAAGGACCTTTTGTTAAGATTATCAAGGAATCCACGAGCTAATCTCGTGGCAAGCAGGCGTCTTTTCGTTGCCAATAATCGCGGAGCTGGAGCTCCGCGCTCCTGCTTTTTGTTACCAAGCTCCAAAGACTGTGAAACTGTTTGGCTTCTGAATGGTGCTGCGTTTTTATTGCAATGTGGGATGCATAACCTCACCCCTTCCTGTCACTACGAACGGAGCAGGAGTATCTGGGAATCGGTGCGTTCCTGAATGGAGTGAACAGCAGAGCAGGGTGGCTTGTGATGAGACTTCCCACTTTGGCAAAGTGTCAGTGAAGACCGGCGTGAGAGGGCACGGCTGTGCCGTAGGAGGCGGGAAAGGGAACCCATTCATTGCCGTTCCAGCGTTCAACCGGTAAAAGACGCTGCACGTCGATGCCGGTCAACGGCTTTTTGAACTGGGCCAAATATTGTGCAAATAAATAATCGGGCAGATCGTGGAGCGTTATGCTTTTTAGATCATCGGCCAGGAGATATGAATACATAATGAACTTTAGATCGTCCAGTATGCCATAGATCAGCCCGGCATTGCCGACATCGATGTTGATGGTGTTGCCAACGACCTCGATGACGCCAACGTGATCACGATGACCGCCGCGCTGCCAGAATGGAGAGGGTGGAAACCGCAGCAGCAGGCTGGGCCGGGTTGTGGGCAGCCCGGCCAGTATATAATTCGGATCAGATCTCGGCGCAGCGCCCTGAATCTCGTTCGCATGGAACACCGCCATCCAGGCGCGGCCGGTCTCATTGTCAAAGCCTCCGGCTAAAAATTCAGACTCGCCATCCTTGTCCAAATCAGCGGCCGCTGTTTCGATGATATGGCCCGCGTTCCAGAAAGCGCCTGCCAGCGTACCGCCAGGGCTGACCAGCGCAAGACACGACGGGTGGCTCTCATCGTGGGCAATGGCGACCAGCAGCGCTTTGGGCTGACCGGGTTTAAGCGGCGCTGATATTATTTTGTTGGTATGATAGCAGGCAGTGATCGAGTCGCCGGCCTGGGTTTGCAGGCCACGGCCCAGCCGCAGCGGCGGCCAGAGCAGCCTGCCTTTTGCCGAAAAGGCGTACAGCACGGCGCTGTGCTCAGGTTGATGGGATTCATGGGTGCCCAGGACGGTTTCGGCCTTACCATCGCCATTCAGGTCATCCACGAGAATGGTGCCGGCTTTGATCGTATAGGCGGGAGCGTGGGGTATGAATGCAAAGCGGTACTTCCACAGAGTGTGCCCGGCCTCATTGCGCGCGATCATCTGTTGGCCGCGAAAGATGAATTGAGCCGGCTTTCGATCAAACCAGGCCATTATGCCGGGCTGGTTGGCGAACACGAGTGCCATCAGAATAAAGACGATCAGAATTTGCAGAACTGGCCGGTTGCGTTTGCGGCGCAACAGCCCGTTGATCCGTCGGACGTAACCCGGACGAGTCCACTCCACCAGATTGCGGTCCTGCACCGCCTGTTCCAGAGTTTCCAGCGGATGGAGCTGCAGCTGTCGCCGGGGATACCGTTGCTCCAGCTGCGCGTGGATGTGCATGGCTTCGGACCAGTTGGCGGCTGGAAGGTAGAGGCGGTCGACCGGGGAGAAAAAGGCGGCGTGAATTTTAGCGCGCAGGCCGGCCGCATCCACGGCGGTGATTCGGCCCGCCTGGTCGATGCCGCCGGTAACGGCTAAATTGGCGCCGATTCTGGCCGCCTGATGCTTATGAAAGCAATTGAGCGCCGTGGTCCATGCCAGCAGAGCGGCGGCAAGACCAAGGGAGGTGCCGTTTACCTCCGTGGATTTTTCCTGGATCGAGTAATGAATGGCATAATGCCATTTGGCCGCCGCATCGGGCAATAATTTGTGCGCTGCCTGAATGCCGTCTAAAAGCGTCCAATAGAGCGCATGTTTGCCGAAATAGATCTGATTGTTGAGCCGGCAGTGGTCCTCCTCGGCGTCCGCAGGCCGTTCTCGGCCAATGGCGTACAGCGGCATGAGCACACCGGCGTTGGCCTCCTTATTTGCCGATTCGGCAGCCTGGTCGATGAGCAGCATGTAAATCTTGCCGGCTGTAAACGCTCCTATCTGCTGTTCCCATTCCTGCAGGCTGTTGTGAACAAGATCGCGCAAACTGGACGGTAATTGGGGCGCCAGTTCTCTGGCCATTTCTATTCTGCTGCGCAGCGGGACCGTGTCCTGGCTGGGGAGCAGACCGGCAAGGCGGGCGGCCGTTGCTTCATCGCCGGCATAGAGGGCGTGCAGAACCGCGGCGGCGCGAATGCGTTCCCCGGCAGCGTCGATCGCCTGTTCGTGCGGTTTGGCGAATGTCCGGAATCGCGGAATATCCTCGAGCCAGCGGGCGAGATCGTCGGGATCCCATCCCGATGACTCCAGTTCCCGGCTTAACTCGGCCAGTGCGGGCGCGAATTGAAGGTAATAGGAGCGAAAACGTTCAGGCTGCGGAAGAGCGGCGAGGCGCTGGAAAAAAGCGAAAAAGAGTCGGCGTTTGCGGCTGGAAGGGGCCTCGCCCTGCAGGCTGGAGGCCAGTTCCATGGCAGCCGCTTCCAGCTCGAGCAGGACTTGATAAGTGCCTTTTCGCGGGGACATGTCAGTAGATATGGATTTTTTGCAGCTCTTCACCGGCTGGAATTTCCAGCACCGCCCGTCCATTCTGGGTGCAAGCCGTCAGCACACGCTTGTCGGTGATTCCTACGATCTCCAGCTCTTTCGGCTTGCCTCTGCGCATGGGCTTTTTGCAGAAAAGGGTGTACCTTGAGATGCCTTCGCTGCGGGCGATATCGAGTTCAAACTCTTCCTGTTGACGGCGAAGCCCGGTCAGCTCCCGGCCTTTCGACCGGTCTGCGAGTGGGTCCTGGTAATGGGTGAGATCAAAGGTGCTGTGCGGGCTGACGATCTGCACTTGCTCAAAGCGGCAGGATGGCTGTTCGCCGAAATCCACACACCCCTGGTTGTCGGTAAAACCGGCCAGCCGTCCCTGGTCCAGGACGACTTTGATGCCGGACGTGGCGGTTGCGGTCTCTGTGAGCAGGAAGAATTGCAGGTGGTGGGAGGCTTTATCGTAAAGCAGGCGGCCGATCATCCCCTTTTCGGGATTGGAAAAGCTGGCCACCGAATATCCGCCGGCTGGCTGCTCCCCCTGGGCAGCCAGCCGCGAAGCAACAATCCCCCCGGCGCCGGAAAGCGACATTGGTTTTAAGGTGGTTCTGTCGGCGTCCCCGACTTTCCGGACTTGATTTTTTTCAGTGCTCGTCAGCAGCGACGGTGTGAAGGTCCTCATTTCCTGATGCAGGGCCAGCCATAGCAGATATGTTTGCCGGCAACGGTCGCATGCGAGAAGGTGTTCGCTTTCGGCCGGGTCCAGGGCGGCATTTGCCAAGCTCATGCGCCCCAGGCGCTCTTCATCAAAGCAACTCATCCCTTTTACCACTATTTACTCCTGACACCCTATCATAGCCGCGTTCGCGGCGATTTCAGAAAAATTTTTCAATTTTTTGCTGCAACTCCTGCCGGAAAATGCGCAACAGATAATCGAATATGGCATGGATTCGTTTGGGATTGTTCATCAGGATCCCCACAGGCCAGTTTTTTTTCAGAAAAGTTCTGTCCGTCGCTGCGTCCTCCCCCTGAAGGGCGGCGCGGCTTTTGGCGGTCAGGGCCTGCAGAAGCGCAGCCGCCTCTGCCGGGGTCAATTTGCCTTTAAGGACATATTTGTTTAATAGTATGTTATCGATCTTGGCCAGGGTGTCGCCGATCAGCCTCGAATAGACCGGCCAATCCACATTCGCCTCCTCTGCAGGAGGAGACCCGGCCTGCAGCTCGTTTTGCTGATACGCGCGAATGACCTGCAGAACGGCTGCAACCGGCACAGCCAGCGGACCCTGGTAACTTTTCTCCAGCCGTTCGAACAGCAATGGCAGCAGCTGCGACAAAGGATCCCGATTCTGCAACAACTCGGCGAGCAGCGCAGAGAGGAGCCGTTCATCCGGCTCGCGAAACGGGCCGTCGCTGCCGTTCCGGTAAAGGATGTAAAAACCGTCGAGGTAGCGCTTTAATTCCAGGTGCGGAGAAAGTTTGATCGCTGCCGCGAGCCGCCGCCGGAGCCGTGCGCCCTCGGGGTCGCGCTGGCGGTAGATGTGCGTCAATTGCTGCTGACTGCGATGAGCCAGCAGCCGCAATGTGGCGAGATAGATCTCTTCCCGGCCGGCGTCCTTGTCGATAAGCGGAAGAAAAAAAGCCTGCAGATAGCGGTACCGGCCTGACCGGTCCAGGCGAAACAGATCGGCGATGCAGTCGCTGGCCAGCTGCTCGAATTCGATCTCCCGATGGGTCTCGCGGATACGCCGGCCCTGGCCTTCCAGGCTGCGCAAATAGGTGATGGTGAGGCGGATGAAAAGACGGGCGAGTTCTTCGACCTGAGACGGCGTTATTCGGCCCCTACAGAGTTCATGTATCCGGATGAAAAGGCGGTTGATCTGTTCTTCCAGAGGTGGCATAGGCCGAGGCAAAAGGAATAGAACCGCATAGGACGCGTCAAAAGCGTCGGTAATTACTGTGTCGGTTTTACGTCCATCACCAGGATAAATGATGCTGAAAATCAGTAGGCTGCCTGTTCGATGGTACAGGACGCCGGATCAACGTGCCGCTGAATCCGGAAGAAAAAGCGCCGGCCTGATGGTTAAGAAGGTTTTCGCAAACCTTTAATGGTCGCGTCCATCGCCGACGGGACCGGCTGCACCGTTCCGGCAAAAATATACAAAACCAAAGGCGGGAAAAAAAGCATTTTCTCTGCGGTGAACAGGCCGCAGGGTTTTTGTCCGCGCCCATGGCGGAAAGCGTCGCCTGCTGAAAGGGCAAGCCCAGGGCGATGAAATCAGGATTTGGTCAACCGGGTGACTATCTCGCGAAAGTTCTCCAGCCCCGCCTCCAGATTCTCGATGATCTCGGCCGCCAGCACATCCGGATCGGGCAGATTGTCGAGATCGGTCAAACTCTTGTCCTTGATCCAGGTGATGTCCAGGCTGGTCTTGTCGCGGGCCATGATCTCATCATAAGTGAAGCGGCGCCAGCGTCCTTCGGGATTGGACTCGGGATGCCAAGTCTCTTTGCGTTTGGCGATGTTTTTCGGGCAGTAGCAGGCGATGAAATCAGCCAGGTCCTCAAAGCGCAGGGGATTCTTCTTCAGGGTGAAATGGATGTTGGTCCTGAAATCATAGATCCACACCTCGCGCGTCCAGGGATCCTTGGCTGCGGGCTTGTTGTCGAAAAAGATCACGTTGGCTTTGACGCCCTGCTTGTAGAACACGCCGGTGGGCAGACGCAGGATGGTGTGCAGATTGGTGGTGGCCATGAGCTTTTTGCGCACGGTCTCGCCGGCGCCGCCCTCAAAGAGCACGTTGTCGGGCACCACCACCGCGGCGCGGCCGTCGGATTTGAGCATGGTGCGGATGTGCTGGACAAAGTTGAGCTGCTTGTTGCTGGTGGTGACCCAGAAATCCTGGCGGTTGTAGGTGAGGTCGTCGCTCTCCTGCTCGCCCTCGTCGTTGGTGAAGGTC
>JAKJDB010000001.1 GCA_022706175.1 Candidatus Zhuqueibacterota bacterium
GTGCTGGGCGTCTCCGGCATGGCCTCCAATCTGGATATGACCGGGACCATGGTCATCATTTCATTTTTTTACATCCTTGGCGTCAAGGGCTTTTTAATCGAGCTGCGCGGAGGCGTGTGTCTGGCGATGGCGTTTTTCATGGTCATTGTTGGAAAATGGCACAGTCGGGCCGGCGTCATGACCGTCGCGGAATGGATGGAATATCGTTTCGGTAAGGGGCGGCAGGGGGAAAGCGCCCGGTTGCTGAGCGCCATTGCTGCGGTTATCACTACCGTCGGCATGGTCGCCTATTTTTTTGTCGGCAGCGGCAAGTTCCTTTCATTGTTTCTTCCATTTTCACCCAATGTCTGTTCCCTTATCATGATCGCTGTCGCGCTGTTTTACACCGTGCTCAGCGGCCTTTATGGCGTGGTCTATACTGATCTGTTCCAGTCCCTTCTTATCGCGATGGCCGCCGTCTATATTTCCGTAAAGGCGTTTTTAAATGTGGATTATGCCGCGATTCAGGCCATGACGCCGCCGGGTTGGACTACACTCATTCCCTCCTGGCGCATAGCCATGCCCCCTGGTTATGAAATATATAATCTCCTCGGACTCGCGGTGATTTTTTATTTCCTTAAAGTTTTTATCGAAGGATTCGGCGGGCCTCAGGGTTATACGGCGCAAAGGTATTTTGCCGTCAAATCCGATCGCGAGAGCGGCCTGTTATCCCTATTATGGATTTCTTTGATGACGATGCGTTGGCCGTTCATCGTTGCCATCGCGCTGCTCGGTTTTACATTGGGGCCGCAAGTCACGGATCCCGAGATGGTGCTTCCCATGGTGTTGGTTCATCTGATTCCGACTGGGTTCAAGGGGCTTTTGATCGCCGCCTTGATCGCCGCCGCCATGTCGACTTTCGATTCAACCATCAATGCCGGCGCCTCGTATCTGATCAAGGATGTCTATCAAATATACTTCAATCCCCATGCAACGGAAAAGCAGCTGATCCGGGCGAGCTATGTCGCGTCCACTGTTATCGTGATCCTCGGGATAGCCATCGGCGTGATCACCCCATCCATTAACATCATCTGGGGCTGGATTACCATGAGTCTTGGTGCGGGCATGTTTATTCCGCTTTTTGTCCGTTGGTATTGGTGGCGCCTGAACGGGTATGGATTTGCGATGGGAACCGCGGTGGGCATTATCGGCGCTATCGTGCAAAAAGCCCTGTTCCCCTATTGGCCGGAATGGATGGCTTTTCTTATTGTCAGCCTTGTCTCCCTCTGCGGCATGTTGACAACCACCCTGCTGACGGAAGCCACCCCGGTCGAGGTGTTAAACCATTTTTACGGTACAACCAGGCCGTTCGGCTTTTGGCACAAGATACGACAAGGGTTCGATCAGCGCGTTATTTTATCGATTCGGAAAGAAGCCCGCTGTGATCTTGTCGCATTGGTCTTTGCCGTACCGTGGCATCTCGCTTTGTTTTTGACCCCGGTGTATCTGGTGCTGCATCATTGGTCGCGGTTTTATCTGTTTCTGTCGATCTTGGCGCTCTCCTCTATCGGATTGTATTTTTTCTGGTACAAGAATCTGGACCGGGATTATTCTAAAGATTAGTGAATGGGCAGTCCGCTTTTATCTCCAGAGTGAGAAAAGCGATCTTGGATTTGCCGCACGGCCGGATCCTGCGCAGTCCGGCATGTTTGGGAGAATGAGAATCAGGGGTGAGCGTTTATGCCATGGATGGTTATTTTGCGCACCAGCACGGCCTTGCGCTGGTTGCCCTGCTCATCCTGATGCTGAAAATCGCAATAGGCCAATAGAAGCTGATTCGGGCCGATGGGCAGCATGGAGGTATAACCATCCGTACTGGAATCCCGGTTTAACGGATCGCTTTGCAGCAGGCAGACCGGATCGGTCCACTCGCGGCCGGTCCCGTCCAGGGAAAACGTCAGCCAAATGCCCGGCCGACCGTAGGTTAGCGCCAGCACGCCGCACTTTAGCGGCGTGAGGCAGGGCATCACGCCGAAATTCCCAAGCCGGTCGAGGTTGACCGGCTTTTCCCACGTCTCCCCACGGTCTTGAGAAAAAGTGATCATCATGGAAACCTGGCGATGGTCGCTCCGCCGCATCACGCATACCAGCTCTCCGGTACTCGTTTCCGCAAGCATGGGTTCGGTCATCGGGTGAACTCCTTGCTCATCCACCGCGATGGTGGAGCGTCGCTGCCAGCTTTTGCCGTTATCCTTTGAAACCATGCAGGACACGGACCAGTGAGGCGGCACCGAGCCATCCGCCAGCAAATAGTTGGTGCGATAATCGGCGTATAAAAGCTCGTTGCCAACCTGTAACGGCGGGCGTTCAAAGGTGGTGCGGGCCACCAGAGGGCTTTCCTCGCCTTCTGCCAGGGTCCAGATCAACGCATCGGTGCTGTCGTATTGCACCACCTCCGGCTGCCATTGCTTGGATTCAGGCGTCCAACGCACTGCGTTCATATTCACAAAGAAATCTTTTATCGGGGTGGGGCAGTCGGCAAGACGGTAGAAATAGTACCCTGTGTAGGAAAAGATCTTTTCCAGCGGATGGGGCAGAGTCACGTTGGCATGCGTGATATTCATCGGCATGGATGACGGCAGGCAGAGAAAATGCCCGTCGAACAGCGGACAGGACAATCCGTTGGCCGGCAATCCATCGGCGGCGAAGGGTTGCCAACTCGCACCCCGGTCTGCGGAAATGAACGTCGGCGAGGCTGTGCCGTAAGCTTTGACCGCGTCGGCGCCGACGTGATAACGGAGAAGTATTTTCCCCTCCGGGTAGGGGGAGATGGAGACAAACTGATGATAGCCCCATCTTTTTTCATTCACTTGAGAGGTGGAGACAACGACCGGTGGGTCGAGGGTGGCGCGCACGCCATGTGCGATGGCTACCGTTGTCTGTTCTCGCGATGGGCTTGTACTCAGCACTCCATTGAAACAGAGAAACAGTGCTAACAGAACGGCAGGATTCCTTTTCTTCATCTTTTTTCTCGCGCTCCTTTTACCAATGATGCAGCAAAGTCGTTCAGGATCGTCCTCTTACGGCCATAGGAATGCGAAGGGCTCCGCCGGTCATTTTTTTTTAATTTTCGGCGAAACCGTTTTTACTCCCGCGCTCGCAATTCCTCACACCTGAACCGCATCCCTCTCGTTCTTTTGCCAGGTCTCGATCAACCGGCGCAAACGTGCGATCTCTTTTCCATAGCCACTCGCCGTGTAGAGGTTGGCCGTTTCATACGGATCCTGTTGCAGATTGAACAGCTGAGGTTTATCGTTCTGCGCCAGACACAGCTTCCAGCCCGCCTGAGTGATGACCGTGCGTATGGGAGCGTTGTGAACGCGCGTCGCCTCCTGGTCGCTGACGCCGAGATGGCCGACCGGCGCCCGTCCTTCAGAGCCATTCCACTGTACGAAAACAGGATCTTGGGCGGGACGGCCGCTGCGCAGGATGGGGACCAGGCTTTTTCCCGGCAGCGCGGTGCGGCGTCCCAGCAGTTCCAGCAGCGTGGGCGCCAGATCGATGTGACTGAAACGGCCGGGAGCGCGGCGGTGCCGGCGTCCCCACGACGGAACGCGCATGAGCCACGGCACGGAGATGGATTCTTCATACATCACGGTCTTGGCCAACAGCTGATGGCTGCCCATCATGTCCCCATGGTCGCTGGTAAAGAGGACCACAGTATGGTCGGCCAGCTGCAGTCGTTCCAGTTCGGAGAGGATGGCGCCGACGCTGCGGTCCACCAGCGAGACCAGTCCATAGTAGCGCGCCATCAGCGTGCGCCATCCTTTTTCGCTTTTCAGGTTATGGCCGCCGAATCCTTTTTGTATATAGTGCTCGCGCAACAAACGATAGCGCAGCGGTTCGTTTTCTTCCAACGGATCAGAGAAATTTTCCGGCAAGGGGATGGAATGGGGATCATAGAGATCGTTCAGCGGTCCGTAAAAGGGCATGTGCGGCTCGAGAAAGTTGACACACAAAATAAACGGATCACGCTTATGGCGCCGGAGAAAATCAACGGCGTGCGTCGCCAGAAAAGCGGGTTTACCGTGCTCCATCGGCAGCTTGCTGGCAAAATCACGGCTGTAGTAACCGTCCACGGCGTCCGGCTCATATTCCAGCCCATGCAAATAGTTCCAATAGCTGCTGCGCAGAGATTCGTCGCGATGGGAGCGGTAGTATTTTCGATAGCCGTCCTCGATGCTGACCCATTCTGCAAAGCCGTGCTGGCTAAAGATTTCATCGCCCAGATGCCACTTGCCCATGTAGCCGGTGCGATACTCGGAATCGTCGAGCAACTCGGGCAGGCAGGCCACGGACTCGGGCAGGGGCAGGTTATTGGCCGTGCAGCTGTGCTGGTGCGGCCAGAGGCCGGTCATAGCGGTGGCGCGCGATGGCGTGCAGACCGGTTGGCTGACATAGGCGTGCTCCAGCACCACGCTTTCGCGGGCCAGCTGGTCAAGGTGCGGTGTTTGGATCCAAGGATTGCCATAGGCCGCCAGCGTGTCTCGCCGTTGTTCGTCGGTCCAGAGAAAGAGCAGATTGGGTTTATCCTTTCTGCTGCAGGCGCGGATGTATGGGGCTGAAAAAAGCGCCGCGCTGTTTCTGAGAAACGTGCGTCGATTCATCGGGCCTCCGATCGGATCAGCGGACAGGATGGGAGCAGGGAGCGTTGATGGTAAATCCGCTGATGGTTATTCCAGCCGCCGGCATATCTCGGTCAGCAGACGTGCCAACCGGTCGGCTGCTCTGTGGGCGGTGTCGGTCACCTCTTCATGGGTTAATTTGTTTGTGCTGATGCCGGTGCCTGGATTGGTGATCAGTGAAAGGCCCAGTACGCGGAGATGGCGTTGACGGGCGGCGATCACCTCCGGAACCGTGGACATGGAGACCGCATCGCCGCCGAGTTTTTGCAGCATTTTTACTTCAGCGGCGGTTTCATAGGCGGGCCCGGCCATCCAGCAAAAAACGCCCTGTCGCAACGGAATCTGCAGATGTTGTCCGGCGGACAGGGCGATCCGGATCAACTCTGGATCATAACAGTGGTACATATCAGGAAAACGCGGGCCGATCAGGTTTTCCGGCCGGCCGATCAGCGGATTGCCGAAGGCGCAGTTCATCTGGTCAGTGATGATCATTAAATCGCCGGCCTGGTAGGAAGGGTTCAGTGCGCCGCTGGCAGTGGTGACCATCAGGGTTTTAATGCCCAAACTCGCCAACAGATGTACGGGATAGGTCACCTGCTCCAGGGTGTAGCCTTCGTAATAGTGGATGCGACCCTGTACGCCGATAATGGGGGTGTTCTCCAGCATTCCGATGAACCAGCGGCCATGGTGGCCGGGCACGGTCGAACGAGGGTAATGCGGAATATCCGCTGTGTTGAGGATGACCGGATCGCGGATGGCCTCGGCAAACCGGCCCATGCCGGAACCCATGATGACAGCGACAGAGGGGGAGACGCCCAATCCTTCGCTCTGGAGATAGGTGACGGATTCCTGAATTTTTTGTTTAAGCAAAAGGGCCATGGCTTTTCAGCGGATTGTTTAAGGATCGCCTGATGAGGGGGGAGTTTAAGACTTGGTCTCCTCACCGGCGGCCTTGGGTTCTTCATACACTTTATGGCAGAACCGGCAGCGTGCCTCGTAGGTCTCTGCAGCGCCGACCACCACCCGTTTTGAATCGCGGCTCAGCCGCTGCGTTCGGTTGGCCGGATTGCCGCATTTCACGCAGATGGCCAGCGTCTTATGGATATCCTCGGCCACCGCAAGCAGCTGTGGGATCGGCTCGAACGGTTTGCCGGTGTAATCCTGGTCCAAACCCGCGACGATCACCCGTTTGCCCGAGTTGGCCAGCTGCTGACACACATCGACCAGCTCGAGACCGAAAAATTGCGCCTCATCGATGCCGATCACTGCGGCGTCGCCGGCTTTTTCCAAAATCTCCCGGGCCGAGCTCACGGCGATGGAGGGCAGCTTGAGAGAGCTGTGTGAAACGATATGTTCCACGGAATAGCGGTCATCGATGGCCGGCTTAAAGATGGCGGTCTTTAATTTGGCGATCTCGGCGCGCTTTAGCCGGCGGATCAATTCTTCGGTTTTGCCGCTGAACATGCTGCCGCAAATCACTTCGATCCAACCAATCCCTTTGGCGATGGTATTCAGCATAACCGTCCTTCCTGGTGAGAAATTCTTTACAGCCGTTCCCGACCACACGGGCTAGGCGGGCAGCTTGGCTAAAATTTTTTCTATCGTCAACGCGCTCTCCTCTTCGCCCGATACCACCAAATCCGCGTGCACCCGGCTGGGAAACACATAGCGCAGGTACATGGGCCGCACCGTAGCCAGATATTGATCGATGACCGATTGGACGGAGCGGCCCCGGCTGGTGGTGTCGCGTTGCAGCCGCCGGATAAAGCAGAGGTCCATGGAAGTGTCGACAAAGATTTTCAGATTCAGCAACGGCAACAGCTCAGCCACAGCCAGGAGCAAAATGCCGTCGAGGATGATCCAATCGGAGGGTGACACTCGCACGGTCTCAGGCCGGCGATTGTGCGTGGTAAAATCGTACAAGGGGTGGTCGATGCTGTGGCCTTCGCCGAGCGCCTGCAGCTGGCGGATGAGAAGAGAAAATTCTATGGCCTCCGGATCGTCATAATTGATCCATTGTCGTTGTTCGAACGTCAGGTCCGAACGGTCACGATAGTAATAGTCCTGAGAAAGCAGCAGCGGCCGGCGATCGTGCAGCGCAGCCACCAGCCGCTCCGCCAGAAAGGTCTTGCCTGAGCCGGAGCCGCCGGCGACAGCGATGATAAAGGGCTTCTGTCTCATCGTAAAAACCCTTCGTCGAATGCATGCGGCAGCAGCTCGTGCAGCGTCCAGATCTGAAATTCATCTCCCGCAGCGAGGACGACAGATATGTTTTTTGCATAATCCCACAGCAGCTGGCGGCAAGCGCCGC
This sequence comes from Candidatus Zhuqueibacterota bacterium, assembly GCA_022706175.1. Next base: position 6,976 of record JAKJDB010000001.1, read on the forward strand.
AGGGCGGGCACAGGGGCGGTTTGGGCGTGGCGACGGCAAGGGCCTGGAATTCCGTCACGCCCTCAGAGAGCGCCTTGGCCAGCGCCACGCGCTCAGCGCACAGGGTGAGGCCATAGGAACTGGATTCGATGTTGCAGCCGGTAAAGATCGATCCATCTTGCGCCAGCAGGGCGGCGCCAACGGGAAATCCGGAATAAGCGGCCTGAGCCCGAAGGATCGCTTGCTTGGCGTGAGCTATAAGACCGGCATAGACGGACAAAAGCGCCTCCGAAAAAAAATCCAAGTCGAAACGACTTGGATTTAAGGTAAGAAATTAACCGCTTAAAGCAAACGATTTAATGCAGGATCGCTGAGGCTGCCCAAAGGAGCTCAGAAGGGCAGGTCGTCCACATCCGCCGGCATGGGTTCGCTGAAATTCGCTTCCCCGGTGGGCGGCGGTGGTTCATGGCTGACCGGTTCGCGATCGCCTTTGGCTTCGAGGAACTGAATCGAATCCGCCTGGACCTCTGTGGCATAGCGCTTGTTGCCGTCCTTGTCGTTCCAGGAGCGGGTTACCAGTTTGCCCTCCACATAGATGCGGTGCCCCTTTTTGCAGTACTGGCCCACCAGCTCGGCCTGCTTGCGCCACACCACCACCCGGTTCCATTCGGTCTGCTCCTGCATCTTACCGTCCTGGTCCTTGTAAGAGGTGTTGGTTGCCACACTCAGAGTGACCACGGCCGCTCCGGAAGGGGTGTATTTCACTTCCGGATCCTGGCCAAGCCGGCCGATGAGCATGACTTTGTTCAAGGTGCCTTTACTGTCGTACGCCATGACACACCTCCATATGAGATATTAAGTTGAAAGGAGCAGTGACCCTAAGTTCAGTCTACAAAGAAATATCAAATTTGTCAAGCGTTATTTAGCGAAACGCCGGATCGTCGGCACTGAACTTGGAAAAGTGTTTCAAGTGAAAGGAAAGTTATGTAAATTTACCGTTAAATGAAACACTTTTTGGAAAAAGCCATGAATGGGTACCGGTTTGTCCTTGTCCCCTCAGCAGAGATCGCCGCAGAGGATGAAACCTTTCGTATTGCGTTGGATCCGCCGGACGCGTCTCTGCGCGCCGGCGTGGCGGCACACGGGTTGCTGCAGCCGTTGCGGCTGCAGCTGCGCGCCGACGGCCGCTACCGGCTGGTTTCCGGATTCAAGCGTTTTCAGTTGGTGCGCGAACTGGGCTGGGATCGTGTGCCGGCCCTGGTGGTGAGCGAGCGGCAGAGCGATCTGGATCTTTATACGTCAAGCCTGCAGGAACGTTTGGCTGCCGTAAAACCGTTAAGCCCGCTCGAGATCGCGGAAGTGCTGGCAAAGTTGCAGGCTGTTTTTTTGCTCTCCGAGGAGAGCGTGGTCCGTGATTTTATGCCGTCCCTGGGGCTCGGAAGAAACCGCACCTGGCTTGACCGCTATCTGCCCCTCACCGGGCTGGATGAGCGCAGTAAAAACGAGCTGCTTGCCGATGGATTGTCCTTAGAGGTCGTCTTTGCCCTTCCCGGTCTGGCCGTTGCAGAGCGTCATCATCTGCTGGATCTGTTCAAGACATTGCGTCTGGGCAAGAATAAACAGAGTGAACTGTATTCGCTGATCCGCGATGTCTGCCGAATGCAGGGACTATCCGTGGGCGCCTTGCTGCAGCAGCCGGAATTGGCCGAGATCCTGGCCGGCGCGGAGCTCACTAGTACCCAAAAGGCCGAGCGCTGCAAGGAGGCCCTGATGCGGCTGCGTTATCCCCGCTTCAGCCGCGCCCAGCAGGCTTTTCACGACCTGTTGAAAGAGGCCGGGGTGCCGCCGACGCTGCGGATTTCACCATCCCCTTTTTTCAACAGCGAGGAGGTTTCGATCGCCTTTTCGTTCAAGAGTGAAAAAGAGTTCCGTCACTGCCTAGGCGTCCTGCAGCGACTGGACGCAGAGGGTGTGATTGAAAAACTGGTTCAACTGCCATAATGCACTTTCCGTCGCAAAAAAATTTTTCTCCCGACCGTTTGATCATCGAGGAGTCGGTCGCCCGGGAGCCGCTGGTGGAGCGTATTCGACAGCGCCTGCCGCAGATCTCCGCCGAGTTCGTTGCCGACATCGAACAGCTTCGAGGAGACCGCGATCTGGACGACGCCCTATTGCTGGCCCGGCAGCGCGGACCCTTTTTACGCTACTGTCCCGGAACGCCCAGACATATCTGTTGTCTGTATCAGAATCTGGATGTGGCCGCCGGCTGCGATATGAACTGCACCTACTGCATTCTTCAGGGCTATCTCAACACGCCGGGAAAAACCCTGTACGTCAACAGCGGCGATCTGTTCCAGGAGCTGGACCAAGTGCGTTTACAACGGCCGGATCACTTTTTCCGCATCGGCACCGGCGAACTGTCCGACAGCATGACCTTTGATCATCTGAGCGGATTTTCCGTGGATCTGGTGGACTATTTCAGCCGTTGGCAGAATGCGATCATCGAGCTCAAGTCCAAGAACGTTCATATCGAAAATCTGGCGGCACTCCGGCATAACCGGCGGACGGTGGTCTCCTGGTCGGTGAACGCGGAGCCCCTGTGCCGGAGCGAGGAGAGCGGAGCGCCGACGTTGACGGATCGTTTGCAGGCTGCGGCCGAGGTGCAAGAGATGGGCTACTGGCTGGGCTTTCATTTTGATCCGATGATCTGGTTTGACGGCTGGGAGGATTATTACCGTGAAACAGTGGCGCGCATTTTTGCCTTCGCCCGGCCGGACAACATCGCCTGGATCAGTCTGGGCGCCCTGCGCTATCCCGCGGCCATGGATGAAGTGATCCGCGAGCGACATCCGCACTCCCGCATTGTCCTCGGTGAGCTTTTGCCCGGCCCGGATAAAAAACGGAGGTATTTTAAAACCCTGCGCATCGAACTCTTCCGCCGCATGGTTGAATGGATCCGCGGCTACGGGTACGATACCGGCATCTATCTCTGCATGGAGAGCGACGAGGTGTGGCGCAAAGCGTTCGGCTGGTCGCCGGGCAGCAGTGCGGGACTGAAAAAGCTGCTCGACGATCGCGTGCGGGTGCGCTAAAAATCCATTAAAACTTTACCGCAGAAATTAAAACGACGAGGACACATGATCACTGAAATCATCTCGCAGTATGCAGTTAAAATTCTGGCAACGATGGGGTATTGGGGTGCGGGGCTGTTGATGGCCTTGGAGAGCATGATTGCGCCGGTGCCCAGTGAGGCGGTTATGCCTTTTGTCGGTTTTCTGGTGGCAGACGGCAAGTGGAGCGTCTGGGCGTCCATGCTGTCCACCTCCCTGGGCTCCATCATCGGTTCTCTGGTCTCGTATTATCTGGGCTATTACGGCGGCAAACCACTGGTGCTCAAAGTGGGCAAGTATCTGTTGCTGGATCGTCATGATTTGGAGATGACGGAAAAATTTTTCAACAAGCGCAGCGGCGTCTGGACGCTGTTTATCAGCCGGTTCATTCCGGTGATCCGTCATTTCATCTCCATACCGGCAGGTATCGGCCGGATGCCGATCGGATCCTTTGTCGTCGCCACGATCATCGGCGCGACCCTGTGGAACAGTTTTCTGCTTTATCTGGGTCTCAAACTGCGCGAAAACTGGCAGGTGGTGCAAAAATATTCGCATCAGATCGACATCGGCGTGGTCCTGTTTCTCGTCGCCCTGATGGGCTGGTTCATTTATTCCCGGATGCAAAAACGCAAGGCTCGGCAGAGTTAGAATCGGACCGCAGCGCCGATCTGGATCAGCACCAAGTCCGTCTTGGACTCTTTGACGTCATAGAGGACCTGGCCGTTCACCCGGTGAACAGAGCCCTTTTTTAAATAGCGCGCCTGTTCGCCGATCAGATATTTCGCCTGGAAATCCAGCGCCACCGACAGCGGGTGATACTCTTGACCTTCGCGCGGCGTGGCGGTATAGACGTCCCACTGCAGGCCGCCGCCGGCGCCATAATTGAAAGCGGTGTCGTCGAAATCCACTTTGCTGGCGATCCGGTCGTTCTCATACCAGTCATCCGCGTTCTCTATCCTGGTCTCCGTATACAGATAATTCAAACCCGCGACCCCCTCCACATAGGGCCGTATCCGGCCGGTGGGATTCTGCAGACGCAACACGAGTTGGGCCAGAAGCATGGAATTGTCGGTGCTCACCTTTATGGTGAAATCCGGGAACTCGCTGCTGAGCGGCTGGCGGCGCGACTCCATGCCATAGATCAGAAACCCCGCGCTCACGCCGATGCTAAAGAGGCTGCGGGACGGTGAATAAAAAAATTCGCCGGTGAGCCCAAAGCCGTCGTTGCCCGTGTTCTCTTTGAACTCGCCCTGCAACAGGCCTGAGGCCAGATGCAGGCTCCCCTGAAAGCGCGGCTGGCTGCCGGCGGCCGTGGCCAGGGCCACAACGAGGAGGACGAAGAACTTGTGCATGTGGGGATTCATAGCTACTCTCCTGGTTAACGGTTATCACTCCGATGCGCGGTCACTCTATCTTTATACAAGGAATGCCAAAGCTGCGGATCATAAGCGGCTCTGCGCGACGGGCAGTCGCTTCGATGGCACAGCCGGCATGACTGAAAATCGATGGTGGTGGGGAACAGGATGCCGGAAACGGATTTGTTCGGAATCATCAGACAAGAGTCGGTCAGGATTACGCCGATGTGCTCGCGCACATCTCCCAACAGCTTGAACAATCTGGTCTGCTGCTCAATGGGCCAGATTTCGGCGTCGCCGGAACCCGGGCTCATGGAGGAGGAGCGGCGCCATCCTGCTTCTTTTTTCAAATGTGTTTGCATTTCGTTCAGCGCGCTCTCCAGTGCCGCGGCTTTGATGTGATCCCAAAGGAAATCTTCCAGCGGGTCGCCGTTGGAAACACGGACCTGATCCAACTCGATCCCGCAGGTGGCGACGAAAACAAAGCCCCTTTCAACGGCTTTCATGTTTTCCGCCAGCGCGCGGCTGTGGAAGGTGATGCCCTCAAAGGTGATCGCATCCGGTTGCCGCTCCTGCACGAAAACCTGTTTGTACAGGGCCTTGGGCCTGCCGTGCGTTTGCGCCAATTGAACCAATCCGGTGATCACCTGTGGATCCAACACACCCTCCGGCAGATGGGCTTTTTTCATCAAGCGGGCGGTGTTCAAAGTAAACGGTATGGAGGTCAGCAGGGTCATGGTTTTTCCTCAGACAGCCACAAAGTGACAGGTCCCAACAGCCCGGAGGGAAGCAAGGGCGTATCCGCTGCAAAGGGCTTGTAAGTGGACCAGGTGATCTGCTCTTCCGCCGGCAGCGCAGCATCGCCGATAAGACGGTTGGGCCAGAGATTAGCGACTGTGATCTCCAGTTCGTTGTTTTTCGCCTGCACGGCGGCGCTGATCTCGACGCGATAGGGTTTTTTCCATACAACGCCCAACTCGTTTCCGTTCAAACGCACAGCGGCCATCTCTCTCACTTGCCCGAGATCCAGCCAAAGCCGGCCACGTTTCATGGACGCCAGGTCAAAGCGTATGGCATAGGTGGCCATGCCGGAATAGTAGCGGATGGCCCGATCCTCATGCGTGCTCCAGTCCTGTAATACGTCGAAAACGACTGGATGTTTCGGTCCGCCGAGGCGTGCATCAAACGTCACCTGCCATGGTCCTTCGACCGGTTGAGCAACCTGTGGTTCCGTGAACGAGGCGGTGACAGGTCGGGGCGCGGCTTTCGTAAAAACGACAAAGAGCGATCCGTGTGGTTCCAATGCCACCTCGATTTCCGTGCAGCCCTTTTTTTCACTGAACGCCACCGCCTCATTCGTTGTGCCGGTCAGTGGATTCCACAATCCCGGGCGGAGTCCGTTGACGCGAAAACGGCAGACGCCCTTGATGGCCCGATCCTCGCTGTTGGCGACGAAATAGAGTTCACTTTTATTCAGGCGGCGATGTGTGTAACGAAAAGGGGCGTCGGTGCTGAAATCCGGCGGCCAATTCATTTGGTCGAAAAGGGATGCCAACGTCGGCAAATCAGGATAGGTTTCGCCGGCCGGCAGCGGCGACCAGATCAGGCGTCCCTTGCCCAGCCTGCGCTCTCCGGCACTCGCTTCAGAGCCCCACAGCTCGTTGACCAGCTTCTGCACCTGCTGATCGCATTCCGGATAATTGGTCAGCGACGGGGAGGTTTTCGGTGGATGGCCAAAGACCACGGCGCCGTCGTAAATCAGCGTGCGAATTTTCTGCAACAGCTGCGGCGTCATCGTCGTGCTCTGGGGCAGGACCAGCAGTCGATACGATGCGCCGCCATCCAACTGAAGACGGCCTTTTTTAATCTGAGCATGGTTCAACAGAATCTCCGCTGCACAGCCGTCAAAGTTATAGCCCGGGCGGTCCGGCAGGCCGCCGTGTTGCGGCAACGGCATCGGCCGAAACACATAGGGCGCACCCTCGGGAGTCAGCAGACAGATATCCGCCACAGCGACGCCCTGTTGCAGAAGATATTGACAGCGCGCCAGGTAGGTGTGAAATCCGCTGATGAGCGGCCACCAGGTCTGCGTACGTTCCCAGTGGACGCCATAGGGCCCCATGGTCATGCCGGGCACGCGGTCCAGCCAGGGTTGATGGGCATAGCGATGAAACGCCAACCGGTTGATGCCGGTGCAAAACGCCCAGTCGGCCTGCGCTTTCATGACTCCGGGGTGCAGTTTCCAAGCTTCGTTATGATCAGATGTGAACGCCTCGGCTGCGACGATGGGACGACCCTGAGTGTGGGCGATGGAGGTTGCTTCAAAACAGCTATAGTCGGTATTGAACCCATACCCCCTGGCCCAGAATTCGCACATGGGCACATCCGCGATTGCGCCGAGGCTCAGGTCTGCGGTTGGGTTCATGTCATAGGGCTCGATGGAGAGCCCGAAACCGTTTTTATGCGCCAGCTCTTTGAGATAACCGGCGTGATTTTCCAATAGCAGCTCCTGTGCGGTTTGGCGCAGGTCCCAGAGAAACCGCTCGCTGAGCTCGGTGGCGCCGACGATGCGACCGGTCAGGACCGGAAAATAGAGCAGCGGATCATAGCCGCGCCGTTGTTGGAACTCGGAACGAAATTCGTTGGTCCAATTCTGCGATCCCATCTCCCAGCTGTCGATATGGAGCATGGTCCACCCGGCGGTGCGAGGCTGCGGCCGAGGACCGATCTCCTGCAGCAGTAGACCGATATAGGCGTTCCAGTGAACATCGAAGGCCGTGCGGCTGAACTTGTCGCACTCTAAGCCAAAGCCCGGCCGCGGCGCCGGACGGGTGTTGGCGCCGGTGCTGGTGGCGCCGAACCGCAGGATGGTCCATCGGCCTTCCGGGACCTGCCAGTTCAGTTGTCCATTCGCAGAGAGCCGGCCGGTCAGATCGACGATCTTTTGCGGATCGATGGTTGCGCCAGGAGGCAACGAAGGATAATGGGCTGCCAGGGGAAGCGCGGGTTTGACATCGGGCGCAGAAGAATAGGGCGCACGAACGTAAAGCGCTTTTTCTTTAAGATCGGCGATGCGATGATCTTCTTCAAGCGCTGGAAAGGCCAGCACCGCGACATCCCGGTAATAGTCGCGATAGATGGTTTTCATCTCATCGGTCCAGTCGCCGTCGCCGAAAAACGGCGGATAGGGTTTCGGCTGACGCAGAGCCGCGTTGAAAAGCCGGCCGCCGGTGATCGTGGTGTCGCTGGCGACAAGATGTTGCATGGATTGTTCGCCGTTGATCCAGGGTCCACCGCTGCCCGTCCAGCCCGGGCCGCTGTTCAGAGTGATCTGCAGCCCCAGACGCTCGGCTTCCTCAACCGCATGCTTGAACAGGGCCCGCCAGGGCGCGCTCATAAATTTTACCGGCCCGCGCGGTACGCCCACATCCACCTCCATGGACAGGACACCGCCGATACCCGCCTGCGCCATGGCTTCGAAATCAGCGGTGATGCCCTCTTTGGATAGATTGCCGTCCATCCAAAACCAGTAAACCCAGGGTCTGGCAAAGGCCGGCGGCTGACGAAAGGCTGCTTCATCCAGCTGCGCCCATGAGGAAAAGGGGATACAGAACAGAACTCCGATGAGAAAAAAATAACATCGTGATTTCATATTAAATCTCCTTGACCGCCGGTCTGCGTTATTTTAGAAAGCGACGGTGGCTGGCTGACTTCGGGGATTCTCATCCTCCGACGAGTTTGGTTTTATAGTTCATCTCTGCAAGCATGTGAACGATTTTGCCGCGATGATCTCCTTGAATTTCAATGCACCCTTCCCGGACCGTGCCGCCGGCGCCAAGCCGGTTTTTCAGCGTCCGGCACAGCTCCTGGGATTGATGCCAGTTTGCAGGGAGACCTTCGATCAGAGTGACGGATTTGCCCTTTCGTCCCTTGCGATCCAACCTGATGCGCAAAAGCGGCGATGACAGGGTAGCTGAATGGTTCGGCCGGCAGGTGCACGGGGTCTCACCGCAGCGCGGACAAACCGGTTCTTTCTTCAGAGTCGAGTAAACGGTTACAGAGTGTTTTGTGGTCATAGTAGGATTAAGATCTAAGAATCGGGTGAGAAAGAAAAATCACATTTTAGAATCCGGCCGACGACCAGGCATTCGAATTCATCGCCGGCACAATAACTAGATGATAAAATTAAAGTAAAACAAAATCACCTTAAAAGCAAAATATTTCTTTTTCCAGCACATCGAGCCGCAGGAGAAGCCTTTTCATCATTTTATTTTGAATTTTGTGGAAAAATGAATAAACTGTATTTAAAAGTGGCCGTGTGTATAAGGAGGGTTGCATGTCGAAATCGACACACAGTATTATGGTCGGATTGTCCTTGTTACTGTCAACGATGGCGTCAGCGATGGATGATACAGTGAGGCAAAAAACGATCGAGGAACTGGTGAAGCGCTGCGGCGAGGCGCAGCATGCGCGTATCCTTCGAGGAGTTACGCAGGCATCCGCTCTGTGGCGTGAAGCGGATGGAGACGCGCAGGCGTTCCATCGCTTCTGTCTGGAACATTTTATCGCCGATCCGGCTGATTTAGCGCAGGTATTGCAAAGGCTGGAGACGAATCTGGAGACGATCGGAGGACATAACGTGGAGGTGGCCCGCGATCTTTCCCGGCCATTGCAGCTGGAGATCGGGCCGATTCTGGCGATGGATTATCTGTTCGCCGAATATGATCCCTCGGCGCATGTGTCGGAAGATCTGTTCAAAACCAAGATCGCATTTGTGGCGCTGCTTAATTTTCCCAACACCACGCTGACCGAACGGCTGCAACAGGGTCCGCATTGGAGCCGGCAGCAGTGGGCTGCTGCGCGGCTGGTGCAGCGGTTTGTCGAGCGTGTGCCCGCCCCGGTCCATCAAGCGCTCACCCGCGCTTATGTTCAGGCCGATGATTACATTTCCCATTATAATCTGTATATGCATCAGCTGGTGGATGGCAAGGGCCGCCGGCTTTTTCCCCGGGATTTGAAACTGATCTCGCACTGGGGCTTGCGTGATGAGTTGAAGGCGCAATACGCCGTGGTGGATGGTTTGGCCCGTCAGCGCCTTATTCAATCGGTCATGGAGCGCATCATCGCTCAGCAGATTCCACAGGAGGTCATTGATCAGAACAAAGTGACCTGGAATCCTTTGCAGAACAAACTGATGCCCGAGAGGCCGTTCGAGCCTGAACCGGATACGCGTTATCAGCGTTTGCTGGATGTGTTTCATGCGGAGCAGGGCGCTGATCCGTATTATCCACAGCTGCCGTCCAAGATCAGCCGCCGCTTTGAACGCGACCGTGAAATACCGGAGGCGCAGTTCAAAAGTTTACTGGTTTCTGTGTTGACGGATCCGGTGGGCCGGGACGTCAGCCGTCTGATCGCGAAACGGCTCGGCAGAAAGCTGGAGCCGTTTGATATCTGGTACAACGGCTTTAAACCCGTCTCCGCGTATAACGAGGCCGAGCTCGACCGCAGGGTGATGGCCAGGTATCCCCATACCGCGGCGTTTCAGGCCGATCTGCCCCGCATCTTGATGCAGCTGGGTTTTACCGCAGAGACCGCCGAGTTTTTGTCCGGCAAAATCACCGTCGATCCTTCCCGCGGCGCCGGTCATGCCATGGGCGCCGGTCGGCGCGACGACAACGCCCATCTGCGCACGCGCATCCCCGACGACGGCATGCGTTATAAAGGCTACAACATCGCCATCCACGAGCTGGGTCACTGCGTCGAACAGGTGTTTTCGCTGAATCGCATCGATCATACACTGCTGGCCGGTGTGCCCAACACCGCGTTTACCGAGGCGTTCGCGTTTGTCTTTCAATCAAGGGACCTCGAGCTCCTGGGCCTTGGCCAGCCGGATGCTCTGGCGGAGCCCTATAGCGCGCTGGACACTTATTGGTCCACCTGCGAGATCGCTGCCGTGGGGTTGGTGGATATGGAGATATGGCGCTGGATGTACGATCACCCCCAGGCCACTGCTGGCGACGTCAAGTCTGCGATGATGCAGATCTCGCGCGGAGTGTGGAACAGCTATTTCGCCCCATTGATCGGAGTTGCGGATTCGCCTCTGCTGGCGATCTACTCCCATCTGATCGATGCCGGTCTGTATCTTCCTGATTATTCGCTGGGACATATCATCATGTTTCAGATCGAACAATATCTCCGCGACCGGAATCTGGGCCTGGAGATGGAGCGCATGTGCACGCTCGGCGCGCTGACGCCGGATGCCTGGATGCAATCGGCCGTCGGCAGTCCGCTGACAGCCGAGCCGTTGCTGCTAGCGACCCGGGCCGCGGTCCGGACTCTGAACTCTTCAAAAAGCGGAACAAAACCATGAAAAAGATTTTTCTCCTCGCTCTTGCACTCTTTTGTGTCAGCGCCGTGCAGGCGGACGATGCGGTGTATTGGGAACGGTTTCAGCGGCCTGACAGCCTGGTACGTTCCGGCGAGGTGCTGCTGAATGGCGCCTGGCATTATCGCATCAGCACCCGGGATCAGTGGCATCCGATTCAAGTCCCTCATGTTTTACGCAGCCGGGGTCAGTATTCCTTCCGCCGCTTTTTTACCCTTGAACCCGCGCAGCAAAGTGAGCGGTATCGGCTGCTCTTTGAAAATTTGGAAGGCGTCAGCGCGGTCTATTTGAACAAAAAGTTGCTCGGCACACGTCAGCGGGCGTCAACGCCGATCTGCTTTGAAATTGCCAAAGAGGATCTTTTCTTCAACCAGCGCAACGAGTTGGTGGTGGACCTGGATACGCGGGTAAACTACAAGACCACGATACCACACTGGTTGCGCAGCCGCGGTCTGCCCACTCTGGCCGGCGGCATTGTACGGCCGGTCAAATTGGTCTATGGCCGTGTTCCCTGCATCCGTTCGGTGCACGTACAGGTGCAGCCGGCGAACTTGGACATCCGTGTGGAGATTCAGACCTCGGCCGGCGACACTCTTGCCGCCGGCCCCATGCCGCTCAAAGGGCTGATAGAAGTTTTCACCGCCGACACGTTGAAGCCGGTGCATACCATGCTCCTGCCCATCACGAATCTGACGCCGGAGCTGCGAACCCAGATTCCGTTGTTCAATTCAGCGGTCTGGACTCCGCGGAATCCGGTTTTATATCGCGTGCGTACGACCCTGTTCGCAGCTGAGACCGCCGTGGATCGCGCAGAGGTGGAGGCCGGCGTAAGCGCGACTGTCAAAGGTTCCACCATGCGCTGGAAGGCCGTCGAATGGATGGAGGATTTTTCCTATAAAGAGTTGGGAGAGCAAGAGCTGATCCGCCGGGTCCGTGAAGATATGCAGGCCATCTTTCGAACCGGCGCCAACTGCGTCCGCGTTTTGGGCGCCGCCCCCTCGGAACAGATGCTGTCGGTGTGCGATCAATTGGGTCTGGCGGTGCTGATGGAAGTGCCTTTGATCAATTTGCCTTCACGCCATTTAGCCGACAGCGATCTGCGAAAAAAAACCGAGGGGCTGCTGACGGACTTGATCGAATTCGGCCGCAAGCATCCGTGCGTCGTCGGCTGGGGACTGGGCAATGGCTATGATGCCCATGACCGCCGGGCGCTCTCTTTTCTGCAGGACATGAGCCGGTTCATCCGCGCAAAAGACGCGCGGTTGATTTACGCCGGATTTCGCGGCGAACGGCCTCTGCCGGCCGAGTTGCCCGTCGATCTGGCGATATGGGAAGTTCGCCCTGAACGCCTTGCCGCGCTGACGGACCTGCGTCATTCCACGTCCTGTCCGGTACTCTACCGCGTAACCGTTCCCACGCCACCGGCTGCGCGGCAAGAGTCCTACAGTGAACAGCTCCATGCCTATCAGGTCAAAAACGCGTTAACCGCTTGTCTGAACGCGGAGAAAGTGCAGGGGGTTCTGATCAGCCCGTTGCGCGACTATCAGAGCGATACGCCGCATTTGCTGTGGGGCGACCGGCCAAACACCAACCTATTCACCGCCGGGCTGATGGACAACCAGGGACAAGTTCGCAGTGCTTATCGTGTGGTCGTCAGCCTCTATTCCGGCACTGCTCTGCCCGAGCTGCTGCCCGGCGAGTGGCAAGCGTCCGATACCGTCCTGTTTCAAATTCTGGGCCTGGTGCTTCTGCTGATTGTCCTGTTCTTTATCAAGCAGGATAAGAGGATGAGCCACTACGTCCGCCGTGCCTTTATCTATCCCCATGGCTTTTACACGGATCTGGTGGAGAACCGTCAGCTCGCGCCGTTCCTGACCGGTCTGGTCGGATTGGCTTCGTTTATATCCCTGTCTGCCCTGTTGACCAGTTTTATCTATCATTTTCGTTTCAACACCTACCTGGATGAGTGGCTGACCTGGTTGCTGCCGTCCGCCGGCATGAAATATCGCGCCATCTGGCTCATCTGGCATCCGCCGGCCTTGATTGTGCTATTGACGGCCGTTCTGGAAGGTCTGGCGTTGCTGCAGGCGGTGCTCATCAAAGGGGTGGTGATCTGGCAACACCGTTACCTGCGTTTTGCCCAGATCCTATCCTTTGTGCACTGGGTGCCCGCGTGTTTTCTCTTTTCCCTGCCTTTGGTGATCATCCTTTATCAGGCTCTGGAACGAAATTATCTGGTCTCGTTTCTGCTGCTGGCGCTGCTGGTTCTAGTTATCTGGTGGATCGTTCGCATGTTCCGTGGACTGAAAGTCATTTTACAGACTACGGCCTTGAAGACGCTGCTCTTTCAGGCCATCATGCTGGCCGGACTGATTTTTTTGCTCATTCTGTGTTTTGAGCCCGGCCGTTCGTTATGGGCGTATACCTCTTATTACAGCTCGTTATTGAGCCGATAAACCGGGGCCGCAGGTCCTGCTTGAGCCCGGCAGAGAGAGAAAATGTCCTTGTTTTTTAGCTGGAAGCATAGTAATTTCTACGCCTGTCCTTTTTTACCCATTTACCCTTTAACAAGGAATTAGAACCATTCGTGTACCTTTCTGAACTCACAATCGTCGGCTTTAAGTCGTTTGCAAAAAAGACCAATCTCCTTTTTCATGACGGCATCACCGGTATCGTCGGTCCCAATGGTTGCGGCAAGAGCAATATTGTCGATTCCATCCGCTGGGTGATGGGTGAGCAGCGCACGGGAGCGCTGCGCAGCGATCGCATGGAAAACGTTATTTTTAATGGTTCTGCGACGGCCAAGCCTGTGGGCATGGCCGAGGTGTCGCTCAAAATCGAGAACACCAAGAACATCCTGCCCATCGATTACAGCGAGGTTTTGATCACCCGCCGGCTGTTTCGCTCCGGTGAAAGTCAGTATTTGATCAACGGAAATACCTGCCGGTTGAAGGATATTTTGGATCTGTTTCTCGACACCGGCGCCGGGCCGCACACCTATTCGGTCATCGAGCTGTCGCAGGTGGAGCGTATTTTGAACGGCAAAGAGGATGAACGGCGGAAAATTTTCGAAGAGGCCGCCGGCATCACCAAATACAAAATGCGCAGGAAAGCCACGTTTCGTAAATTGGAATCCACCGAAAAGGATTTGATCCGCATCGAGGACATCATGTCCGAGGTGGAGAAGAACGTACGCACGCTGAAACGACAGGTGACCAAGGCGCAGCGCTACCAGGAATTGGCGGAAGAGCTCAAGGTGCTGGAGATCGCGCTGGCGGACCACGAGTATAACCGTTTGACCTTGGAGTTGGAGCCGCTGGAAACGCATCTGGATTTGGCCCGGGGAGAGCGCGAGGCCTCCTCCTCCACGTTGGCCACACGCGATGCGGACTATGAAGCCGCGCGCGCCAAACTGCTGGACTTGGAGCGTGCGCTGTCGGAAAAGCAACGCCTGTTAAACGAACAGCTGCGGGAATCGCAAAAATTCGAAGAGCGCATTCTGGTCAACCAGGAGCGCGTCCGTTCTCTGGAAGAGTCCAACCTGCGCTACATTCAGGAGCGGGAATCGCTGCAGCTCAAGCTGCAGGCCCTGCAGGAGCAGCAGCAGGTGATCAACGAACGCACTGCGGGCTCGGAGCGTATTTTAAACGATCATCTCTCCGAGCAGGTGCAGGTCAATCAGGACTATGAGACCATCCGTCGCGATTATGAGGAAAAGCGGGTCCGTTTTCGCGAAATCGAATCGCAGGTGCTGATCATCACCGAAGAGTTGAGCCGCAAACAGAACGAGGGGGAGCGGCTCAAGGCCACGGAAGAGAATCTGTCGCGGCGCATCGCTCAGATCACTGAAGAGGAAAGGACGACCAACGACCGGCTGCAGGAGGTGACGGCGCTGTTGCAGTCCACCCGCACCCGCGAGGGCGGCCTCACGCAAAGCCTGGAGGAGAAAAAGAAAAAGACCGCCGAGCTGATGCGCAGTGAGGACGAGATGAAACGCTCGTTCGAGCAGATGCAGAAGCAGGAAGGGCAGGATCGCAACCGCGTGGAGGTGTTGACGCATCAGGCGGAATTGATCAAGCGGCTCATCGACACCTACGAAGACTATCCCTCGGGCGTCCGCTTTCTGGCCACCAACAAAGAGATCGGCTTTTCCAGCTATGGACCTTTAGCCAACATCATTCAGGTTCAGCCCAATTACCGTTCGGCCATCTCAGCCAGTCTCGGCGAAGCGGCCACCTATCTGGTGGTGGAGGACACCTCGGCGGCGTTCAACGGCATCGGCCTGTTGAAGGAGGAACGCCGTGGCGTGGTGACGTTTGCACCGCGCAATGAGATCAAGTGGCGGGTGAATCACCGGCCCGCGGTCAGTGATTTAGGCGTGATCGGCTATGCGGACGAGCTGGTCTCCCACGACGAGCCGTTCCAGGATCTGATCTATGCGGTGCTGGGTCATTATCTGGTGGTGCAGGATCTGCAGACCGCCAATCGCATCTACAACCAGGTCAAACCGCTTCAGATCAATGTGGTGACCCTGGCCGGCGAGGTGTTGGGCCACACCGGTTTTATCCGCGGCGGCACCAACCACCGCAATCAATCCGATTTTGTCGGCCGGCAGGAGCAGCTGCAGGCGCTGGTGACGGAGATCGATAAATTAAAACAAGGGATCGACCTGCGTCACACACAGATGGCGCAGAAGGAACTGGACATCCAGCGCACCAAGATCGACATCGAGGCGCAATCGGCTGAAATCAAAAAAATGGAAGAAGAACTGGCCAACCTCAAGGTCGAATTAGGCAAGATGACCTTTGAGGAAGCCAGTCTGCAGGAGACGCACCACAAACAGCTTACCGAACGTCAGCATCTGCTCGGCGAGGTCAGCCAGCTGGGACAGAACCTGGAACTGCAGGCCATGGGAGCGGACGATCTGACCAGCCGCCGTCAGCAGCTCGGACAAATCGCGAACCAGCTGAGCGAAGAGATCAAGAATCAGGAGCAGCACGTCGCCGGGGTTTCCGCCCGTTTGCAGGAGATCAACGTACTCGTGGCAAAATGGCAGAGCGATCATGAGTCTCTGCGCCGCGAGATGGAGTCGATCGCCGGTCAGATCCGCGAGACCAGTGATCTGATCCGGATGCGCACGGAGGAGACGGACCGGGCGCGAAAAGAAATATTGGAACTCCACACGGTCAATGAGGAGTATCATCAACGGATCGAGGAGCTGAAGGAAAAGCGGGAAGCGCTGCAGGCGGAATTGACCGCCCTGGAAGAACAGCAGTATCAGACCAACACCCAGGTGGGGGAGCAGGAAAAGGCCATTCGATCCGAGCGCGGCAAACTCGACGAGCTGGCCGAGTCGGTGCACAAGATCGAGTTGCGCGTTTCCGAGCTTAAGCTGCGGCTGGAGAATTTAAAGTCCCGCATGCGCGATGAATTTGAATACACCTTGCAGCGCGGTCCGGTGGATGAAACCTTTAACGCCCAAGAGACCGGCAAACGTATCGAAGAGATGCGGGAAAAAATCAAAGAGGTGGGACCGGTCAATCTCCTGTCGCTCAAAGAGTACGAGCAGGAGAAAGAGCGGATGGAGTTCCTGCAGGTGCAGCGGGACGATCTCATCAAAGCGCGCAAGAATTTGACTGAAACCATCGACATCATCAATGCCACCGCGCGGCAAAAATTCATGGAGACCTTTGAGCAGGTGCAGCAGAATTTTTCCCAGGTGTTCAGCAAATTTTTCGAGGGCGGACGCGCCAGCCTGGCCCTGCAGGAGACAGCCGATCCGCTGGAAGCGGAGATCGAGATATTTGCCACGCCGGGCGGCAAAAAAATGTCTGCCATCACGCTGCTCTCAGGCGGTGAAAAATCCCTGACCGCCATCTCACTGCTGTTCGCCATCTATCTGCATAAACCCAGCCCCTTCTGCATCTTTGATGAAGTGGACGCACCACTGGATGATCGCAATGTGCAACGGTTCACCAACGCGCTGAAAGAGTTTTCCCGAAACACGCAATTTTTAGTGGTCACGCATAATAAAATGACCATGCGGGCCGCGGACCAGCTGTACGGCATTACCATGGAAGAAAAGGGTGTGTCCAAGGTCGTATCGGTCAAGTTTGATTCCAATCAAAACGGGAATGCCGCTGGCTAAACCCCTGTCAGCCCGCTCTCAGGAGATACAACATGAGCCGTCCGATGCATAGTGTGGGTGTTCTGTTGACGATGCTGCTGCCCGTCGCTTTCACGGTCTTGGGACAGAATGCCCAGACGCCTCCGCAAAATCTGCATTTTGTCGCTGATTTTTCCCAGTTCCGCTATTCCGACAGCCTGATGTATGTCGAATTTTCCGCCTCGGTGGACCGTGAGAGGCTGGTCTACGCCGCGGACGGCGGCCGGTTCAAAGGTGAATTCCTGGTCACGGCCGAACTGCTGCAACAAGATTCGGTGATCAGCCGCAAAATATGGAGAAATGTGAATATGGTGGACAGCCTGGCGGAAATCGTGCCCGGGCAAAAACTGTATTGCATCAATTCTTTTGTCGTCCCGCCGCAGCCGTCGCGCATCCGTCTGACCATTCAGGATCCTCAACACCCGGAGGGCGCCGGCGTCGTCGAATGGCCGTTTCAACCCCGCCTGTTCAGCGGAGATTCTTTGCAGCTGTCCGATATCCAGATGGCCGGATCCATCGAGCGGGATACGACGACCAGCGTATACACGAAGAACGGCTTCCGGATCGGCCCCAATCCCACCGCGCTGTACGGAATCGGCCTGCCGATCCTGTACAGCTATCTTGAAATCTACAACCTGGCCCCAGCCACCTCCGCAGCGGGCGAAAATTACCGGGTGGAATACAAAGTATGTTCCACGGACGGCGCTCTGGTAAAAAGTTACGGAGTCAAGGAGCGGCACAAGCCCGGCACATCGGCTGTGGAAGTGAACGGCGCCAATGTGGTCACTTTGGTCTCCGGCGCCTATCTGCTGCGCGTCGAAGTGACGGACCTGGAGACCAACATGGTGGCGAGAGCGGAGCATAAATTTTTCGTATATCGGGAAGGGGATTACGCCGAAGGCGGCGAGCGGTTCAAGAAAAGAGAAGAGGTCATGGGCGCCGGCAGCGCCGGGTTGGATGCCGGACGGTACGACACCATGAGCGAAAAGGAGATCAACGCCGAGTTTGAATATGCCCGCTACATCGCCATTAAAGAGGAGCGCGACACCTACAAAAAGCTGAATCTGGAGGGGAAACGCAAGTACATCAAAGAGTTTTGGTCGAAACGCGACCAGACGCCGAACACGCCGGAAAATGAATACAAACGCGATTATCTCGAGCGCGTTCAGTTCGCCAATCAGTCGCTGCGCGGAACCTTCCGGGATGGTTGGCGCACCGATCGCGGTCGCGTGATTCTCATCTACGGCCGCGCGGATGAAATCGAAAGGTTCCCTTTCAACAATCAAAACCGTTCTTATGAGATCTGGCATTATTATCAGGTGCAAGGAGGCGTGGTTTTCATCTTCGTCGACAAGCGCGAGATGGGGGATTATGAATTGGTCCACTCGACCGCCCGCGGCGAGTTGTACGATGAAGAGTGGACGCGTTGGATCAACCCCAACTCGGACACCTCCAGCAGCACCACCTATTAGACTCACTCGCCGATGAAAAAGCGCCCTTCTGCAAGGGCGCTTTTTTTAATCCACGATCCACCGGCTCTGCGCCGCGTCAGCATCCCGGCGTCGGCTGATGAGCCTCCTCAATCATGGCCAGATAGTTTTTCACCGGCACATAGCTGGGTACTGAATTGCCGGAGCCGATCGCATACCGCCCGCGGCTGCCGCATCCGTCGATCAGCTCTCTGGTTCTTTTGCGCACCTGCTCCGGAGTGCCGGCCGAGAGGATGTTGATGTCCAGACCGCCGAGCACCGCGATCCGCTCTCCGAAGCGCTGCTGAAACGCCTCCACCGGCATGATCGCATCCTCAAACGAATGTTTGCCGTCGATGCACACGTCGTCGATCAGAGTCTGCATCACCGGCGTCACCTGTCCGCAGGAATGGAGAAAGTAGGGCAGATGGTGTTCATGGGCCAGGGCGGCGAACCGTTTGTGCCACGGCAGAAAATAGGTTTGCAGATCCGCCGGACTGATGAGCGTGCCGGAGCGGAATCCCATATCATCGCCCTGAAAGATCGCCAGCAGGGCGTCCAGTTGCAGCAACCGGCGATAATAGGCTTCGATGAGTTCACCGACCCGGTCGGTGACCGCTTTCACCAGATCCGGCTGATCCATCAGCGCGTAGCACAATCCCTCATAGGAAAAAATCTTGGATACGTGCTCGAAAATGCCGGCGGCGTGACAGGTGATCAAGCCCATGCCGTCGGGCAGGTGGCTGTTCAGATACTCCAATGGAAAAAAATCGACCTGGTCCACAGCCGGCCAGTCGAATGTTTCAAAGTCCTGCCAACTGGCGATGACGCCCTGATGCTGCTCGTCCCATTGTCGCATCCGCTTCGGATCCGGGCCCACATCCTCGGCGATCAGGGAGTGAGGTTGAAAGCTCATACCTGTTTCATAGCGGACAAAATCGTATCCCAACCGATACCAGACCTGAATAAAATTATCCAGATAGGCCGACTGGCTGGCGCGATCCGGCCCAAACGGCGTCCAGGTCCGATCAAGAAGGTCGCTGACGATCGGGCGCAGCAGCACATCGTCAATGATGTATTCGATCAGGGGCACGCGACCGCCCGGGCGGTGGTGCATCAGCCGGGCGACAAAATCGCGGCCGTCCGGATGAGGGGGTACGTTGAGAAAGGTGTACATGCGTTGATCCTCTCCTTAGGGTCTGGAATATAATAGTCATTTGTGTAAAAAATATCAATTAGTATTTGCTCCCGGAGGCAGAATTTGCTGTTGCATTTATCTGGTGATACCGTTATATTTATCGTTATGCTTGAATTGTATCCATTAAAGGCGCCACGCTTATGATGAAACGGCTGCGTGGTCTATTGCAGATCATCCGGCCTGTGAATGTGATCATCGCCATGGCCTCGGTGCTGCTCGCCGTGCTCATCAGTAATCCGCACACCCGGCTGCGCCATCTGGTCCTGGCGATGCTGGTGGGCGGTCTGGTCACCAGCGGCGCCAATGCGATCAACGATTACTTTGACATCGAGATCGACCGCATCAACCGGCCGCGACGGCCGCTGCCGGCCGGGCTGCTGTCACCATCCGCCGCCCGCATGTTTGCCTTTGTTTTTTTTACCTCGGCGCTGGCGCTGGCTGCGTTTCTCGGCTCACAGAGTCTGCTCATCGTCGGCGGGAGCGTCCTGTTGGTTTACGCCTAC
>JAKJDB010000174.1 GCA_022706175.1 Candidatus Zhuqueibacterota bacterium
TCCGGCGCCGCGGCGGTGAAATCGATCATGCTGCAACCCTATCCGCAACCCGATCCGGCTGCTCTGGACACACCGGCGGAGGCAGAGATGGCGCTGCTGCAATCGGTGATCGGCGCCGTGCGCAACATCCGCGGCGAGATGAATGTGCCGCCGGCCAAGGAGGCTGTGTTGATTCTCAACGCTGAGGACTCTTTACTCCAGCCTCTTGCCACCTATGAAAATTACATTCGCAAGCTGGGCCGTATCTCCGTGGTCCACTATCAGGCGGAGCGGCCGGCGTTGGCAGCCAGCGCCGTGGCCGGGGGCGTACAGATTTGGATGCCGCTGGCCGGGCTCATCGACGTGGAGGTCGAGAAGAAGCGGCTGGAAAAAGAGATCGCCCGGCTGGAGGTCCAGGTGAGCGGCCTGGTCAAGAAATTGATGAATAAAGATTTTGTCGATCGTGCGCCCCGCGAGGTCATTGAAAAAGAAACAAAGAAAAAACAAGATTTCACCGAGACCCTGAACAAACTGCGCGATAGCCTGCACCAGCTGGCCGGCCGTTGAGCCGGCGGCCGCAGCGGTGACCGCTTTACGCTTGTCGCCGCCGGCCAGAACGTTCAGGCTCATCGACCGCCGGTTCTCGAAAGCCTGGAGCACACAAACCAAGCGGTAAACATGGCAGCACCGACACGGAGCATACTCGACCAGCCGATCGCTTCTCTGCGGGGTATCGGCGAAAAAAAAGGTTCGGCCCTGACGAGCGTCGGCATTCACACCGTGGACGATCTGCTGTCTTATTTTCCACGGCGTTACATCGATCGCTCTTCCATCCGGTCCATCGTCTCGCTTCAGGCGGATGAGGAGACCACCGTGGTCGGCAAAGTGGTGAGCATGGGCGTCAAGCAGGGACGCCGCAACCGTTTTGTTCTCGTGGTCACCGATGGCACCGATTATCTCAGCTGCATCTGGTTCGGCAAGGTCCTGTTCTGGCAGAAAATTTTTCGCGTCGGCGAGTGGCTGGCGCTGAGCGGCAAGGTGGCGCTGTTCGGCGGGCCGCGGATGGTGCATCCCGAGTTTGATCGTCTGGGCCCTGCCGGGGAAGGCGATTTCATCCATACCGGTAAGATTATTCCGCTTTACCCTTCGAGTGAAGCGCTGACCAAACTGGGATTCGACAGCCGGGGATTCCGGCGTTGTATAGCGCAGGTTCTCAAAGAGATCAAGGGCCGGTTGCCGGAGATCCTCCCGGAGACGGTGCTCAAACGGCACAAGCTTTTTTCGCGCTCTGAGGCGGTCCGGCATATCCATTTTCCGGCCGACTTTAGCTCGCTGGAAAAAGCCAGGCAGCGGCTGAAATTCGACGAGCTTTTTTTCATGGAGTTGCTGGTCGGATTGCGCAAACAGCATCTCGGCAGCCGCAGCGCCGGCATCGCCTTTGAACGGGTGGGAGAACCGCTGCGCCGGCTGGTGCAGGAGCTGCCCTTTGAGCTGACCGGCGCTCAGAAGCGGGTGCTTCACGAGATCCGCGCGGACATGAAAAAATCCACGCCGATGAATCGTCTGCTTCAGGGCGACGTGGGGTCCGGCAAGACCATCGTCGCGGTGTTCACCATGCTCATCGCGGTGGAGAACGGCTATCAGGCGGCACTGATGGCGCCGACGGAAATTTTGGCCGAACAGCATTATCTGACCATCCACCGGATGCTGGAGGCGCTCGGCGTCCATGTGGTGTTGCTGATCGGCGGCCAGACGCGCAGAGCGCGCCAGGCCGTGCTGACCGAGATCAGCGAAGGACGCGCACACATCATCGTCGGCACCCATGCGCTGATTCAGGAGAGCGTGGAGTATCGCCGGCTGGGCCTGGTCATCGTCGATGAACAGCACCGGTTCGGCGTGCTGCAGCGCGCGCAGTTGCGTGAAAAAGGGTTGAATCCGGATCTGCTGGTCATGACCGCGACGCCGATCCCTCGAACCTTGTCCATGACGGTGTATGGCGACCTCGATGTCTCCATTCTGAATGAACTGCCGGCGAACCGCAAGCCTATTCGCACGTTTTGGCGGCCGCAGACCGGACGGGCCAAGATCTATGAGTTCGTGCGCAAGCAGATGGAGCTGGGCGCCCAGGCCTATGTGGTGTTCCCATTGGTGGAGGAGACGGAAAAGTCCGATCTTAAATCCGCCGTTGACAGTTATGAGAAAATGAAATGCGGCTTTTTCTCCGCCTTTGAAATCGGCCTGCTGCACGGCCGCATGAAGACGGCCGAGAAAGAGCAGGTGATGGACGAGTTCAAGAGCGGCCGCTATCGCCTGCTGGTCAGCACCACGGTCATCGAAGTGGGCGTGGATGTAGCCAATGCCACGCTGATGGTGGTGGAACACGCCGAGCGCTTCGGTTTGACGCAACTCCATCAACTGCGCGGTCGCGTGGGCAGAGGGGAGAAGCAGTCCTACTGCATTCTGATCGCCTACGGCAACCTCGGCGCAGAGGCCAAACGACGGCTGGAGACGCTGACCGAGACCACCGATGGATTTAAAATCGCCGAGGTGGATCTGGAGTTGCGGGGCCCCGGCGAGTTCTTCGGCACCCGCCAGCACGGATTGCCCGAACTCAAGTTGGCGAATGTGATCGAGGACACGAGCTTGCTGCTGGCCGCTCGTGATGAGGCCTTCAAGATTGCACAGGAGGATCCGCAGCTGCGTAAAGCGGAGAACGGTCTGCTGCGTGAACACTTTATCAAGCACTATCGGGAAAAATACGAATCGATATGGATCGGCTGATGGCAGCGCCGGCAGACACGGGCTCTGCATGCCGAGGGGAGGAAAAGACGGTCGTCAAGGCAACACAACACTCGCGCCAAGTCTGGGAGCGGTTTTGGGATCAGGAAAAGCCCATCGGCGAGGTGTATGCCAATTCCCCGCGCATCCTTGAGCAGATCGAAAAGCTTGGACCGGTCGCCGGCAAAAGGATCCTTGAAGTGGGCGCCGGTTCCGGACGGGACGGCTTTTCGCTGGTGGAGCGGGGAGGACGCGTCGTTTTTCTGGATTATGCGATCAACTCCCTGACCTTGATTCAAACGATCGCGCAGCGCAATGGCCACCCGGTCGCGCTGGTGCGCGGCGATGCCTTCCGGCTGCCGTTTAAAGAGGCCTGTCTGGATGTGGTGTATCATCAGGGATTGCTGGAGCATTTCGCGGCGCCGCACAAGATTCTGCAGGAAAATCGCCGCGTGCTCAAGGTGGGCGGCCACGCCATCGCGGATGTGCCGCAGCGCTATCATCCTTACACGCTGGTCAAACATGTTCTCATCGCCCTGAACCGATGGTTCGCAGGGTGGGAGACCGAGTTCTCCCGCACGCAGCTGGAGCGTCTGTTTAGCGAGGTGGAGTTGGAGCCGGTCGGTTTTTACGGCGATTGGATGCGGCCGAGTTTCGCCTATCGTGCGTTGCGCGAGCTGCTGAAAAAAATATCCGTGCGCCTGCCGTTGTATCCCCCCTCTTTGCCGGTCTGGGCTAAACTGCGGAAAAAAGCGGCAGACCGGTTTCGCCGCAGCCGCTGGGCGCACTATACCTATATGGATATCGGTGTGATTGGAACCCGCAGATGACCGGGTCCCGCCGTTGCGCACAAGGCGCAGTCGGCCGGAAGCACTGCTGCGAAGGAAAACAGGGAGTCGATCAATTTGTCTGAGGCCAAACGCTACCATATTCTGATCATCAATTGGCAGGACATTCGCAACCCGTACGGCGGCGGCGCTGAAGTGCATCTGCATGAGATTTTCAAACGGGTGGCGGCGTTCGGCCATCGCGTGACGCTGCTGTGCAGCGGCTTTGCAGGCGCGCCCGGTTGCGAGCAGATCGACGGCTTGGAGGTGGTGCGCAAGGGATCGCGCAACTGGTTCAACTATACGGTACCGGCCGCCTATCGGGCCCTGGCTGCGAAAAATCAGTTCGATGTGGTGGTCGATGATCTGAATAAAATTCCGTTTTACACCCCCTGGTTTGTCAGGGAACCGATTCTCGCTCTGCTCCATCATTTTTTCGGCAAAAGCATTTATCGGGAAACTAATTGGCCGGCTGCGAGTTATGTCTATTGCAGCGAACGACTTGTGCCGGCTGTGTATCGCCGGACCCCTTTTGCGGCGGTTTCTCAGAGCACGGCGGACGAACTGAGACGGTCGGGGCATGAATCTTGGATCGAGCTCCTTCCCAATGCAGTGGATATGAGCCAATACCGCTGCGACGACGGGCGGAAAAGCCCGGCGCCGTTGATCGGCTATCTCGGCCGTTTGAAAAAATACAAGTGCGTTGATCATATTCTCCAGGCTTTGCCTGCGGTCCTGCGGCAACGGCCCGACGCTCGGCTGCTGATCATCGGCGGTGGGGATGACCGGGCCCGACTCGAATGGATCGTCCGCGAACAGGGATTAACGGACAAGGTGGTCTTTACCGGCCATGTGAGCCAGGAAGAAAAAGTCGCTTACCTGAACCAGCTGTGGATCGCGGTGAACCCGTCGCCCAAAGAGGGGTGGGGGCTGACCGTGATCGAGGCCAATGCCTGCGGTGTGCCGGTGGTGGCAGCGGATTCTCCGGGTCTGCGCGATTCGGTGGTGGACGGAAAAACCGGCCGACTGTATCCGTTCGGCGACATCGATCGCCTGAGCCAAACGATGGTGGATTTCCTGTCTGATCCGTCTCTGCGCGCCGACTGCGGCCGGGAGGCGTTGGCCTGGGCCCGCACGTTCACCTGGGAGGCCTCGGCGCAAAAAGCGTTGATGATTATCGATAGAGTAGTTCATTCTTAACCGTGGAGTAGTTATGCCGGATTATAAAAAGTACCACCGATGGGCGGCGTTGTTCGCATTTCTGGTCTCCCTGATCATCTATCTGCGCACGATGGCCAATACGGTGTCGTTCTGGGATTGCGGTGAATTTATCGCCTGTTCATACACTCTCGGCATTCCCCATCCACCGGGTGCGCCGTTTTATCTGCTCATCGGGCGGCTGTTCAGCCTGCTGCCCTTTGCCGCCAGCATCGCAGTGCGCGTCAACACGATCTCCGCTCTGGCCACGGCGCTCACGGTCATGCTGACCTATCTGATCATCGTCCGCTTGATCAAACAGTGGCGCGGAGAACCCCACACTCCGCAGGATCTGTTGATCCTCATCGGCAGCGGACTGTTGGGCAGTCTGACCTTTGCTTTTACCGATACCCTGTGGTTCAACGCCGTGGAAGCCGAAGTCTATGCCATCAGCGCCTTGTTCACCGCCGCCATCGTCTGGCTGATTCTGGTTTGGCTGGAGAAATCCGATGAAGCCTATGCGGACCGCTATCTTTTGATCATCGCCTATCTGGTCGGTCTGGCCATCGGCGTCCACCTGCTGATGATCCTGGCGTTGCCCGCCATCGCGCTCATCGTCTATTTCCGACTGCTGGATAAAAAAGGCGAGAAAATCAGCCTGACCAATTTTGCGGTGTTCGGCCTTGTGACCGCGGCGATCTTTGCGGTCATCTATCCGGGCGTGGTCCAATACATCCCGGTGATGGCCAGCCGCCTGGGACTCTGGTCTCTGCTGCTGTTGCTGTTGGCCGTGCTCGCCGCCATCTATTGGGCGGTGACCAATGAGAAACGGTATCTGAGCGTCGCCTTTATGTCTCTGATGCTGGTGTTGATCGGCTACTCCACCTATTCGATGATTTACATCCGCTCCGGACTGAATCCGGAGATCGATGAAAACGATCCGGAGACTACCGCTCAGCTGGAAAAGTACCTGAATCGCGAACAGTACGGCGATTGGGGATTGATGCCGCGACGATATACGGGCCTGCCCATGGAATGGCAATTTAAAGAACAGAATCCCGGTCGTGATTATAAAACCTACAATTTCAACAAGCAGATGGATTTTCTCTGGGACTATCAGATTAAAAAAATGTATCTGCGCTATTTCGCCTGGCAGTTCATCGGCAAGGGGAACACCATCGGCCCCGACGGATTTATCGCCGAGAACTTTTCCCTTCGCGGTCTGTGGGCTCTGCCGTTTCTGATCGGACTGATCGGCATGGTTCACCATTTCCGTAAACATCCGCGCCACGCGCTGAGCATCCTCAGCCTGTTCATTCTCACCGGCGTGGCCATCGTGATCTATTTAAACCAGGAGAACCCGCAGCCGCGCGAGCGGGATTACGTGTTCATCGGTTCGTTTTTCGCCTTTGCCCTGTGGATCGGCATCGGCCTCTCCGCCATCCTGGAATCCGTTCAGGACGCGTTCAGAGAGAAACCCTCTCATGTCAAATGGATGAGCGCGGCGGTGATCGCCGCGCTGACT
>JAKJDB010000175.1 GCA_022706175.1 Candidatus Zhuqueibacterota bacterium
CCTGGGACGATTGGACGCCGTTGGACAAACGCCGCAAACTGTTGGGCGTTGTAGTGATGATCCTGTTTGTGCTTTCTTTTACGCCAATGCCTTTCAAAATTTGAGATGATCAAAGAAAAACTGAAAAGATGGATCGTGACGTACAAGTGGGTTTGGCTCTGCCTCGTGGTCCTGGTGGCGGCTGAAGCGCTGTTCGATGTGGCTGAGATCCTCGTCGGACAAGTGATGAAAGGCACCAACTCGTTGCGCCCGAAAACCGGCCGGCTCTGGGTGGAGGAGGAGAAAGATCTGGCCGGCCAACAGCAGGTCATCTCCATCGTGGATTCACTTTCCAACCACCCCTTCCGCTCCGAACCGCTGAACTCCCTCGAAGAGTTGGCCGCTTATCTCCATTATAAAAATCGTGTCCTCTTGCCCCGGGAGGATTTTCTTACTCTGTATCAGGCTCTGCCGGATTCAGAGGCGCGCAGGCTGGCGGATGCAGAAACACTGGCTGAGCTGATGAATTCCTCTGCGTGGCGGAGCACCAGTCTGATCAGCAGCGACGGGCAGATGACCTTGATCTTTAACGACAGCAACGATCAGCCGCTGTTGGTCACTCAGCCGATCGCTCCAACGCCGCCGCCGGAGACGGAACCGATCGTGGCCGCACAGTTGCAGCAGGATGGCCGCTTCAGCGGCCGTCTCGTTGAGCCGGCCCAATTTCTCGCCGCTTACCGGCGGTTGCCCAGACGGCTGCAGCTGCAGCTGATCAACGATCCCGCCTTTATAGAGAAAAAACCTGAGGAGTGGGTGATGGTGGCCATCGCGCCTTACCTGCGCAATGGATCGGTGGCGCTGGCGTGCGAGGTCCGCGAAGATCAATCTTCGGTGGTGCATACGTTTCAGGCCAGCGAGTTGGCGATCGGCTACCTGATTCAGGAGATCAACGTTCTTCGGCGCGGAGTAGAGCCGTTGTCGCTTCCGCGCAAGGAAACAGCGCCATGAGCCGGAGCTTCAAAATAGTATTGGTCGTGCTGACGGCCCTGATGCTGCTGATCGGCCTGGGGATGACCCTGTCGCTGCCGCAGCTGCCGGATGATTTAAATCAAATTGCCCTGAACACGCCCACGGTGATCTATGGCGACGACGGCGGTATCGTCAAAACGCTGGCCAATCGCGAGGTGGTTCCGCTCCATCGGGTCGCGCCGGTCTTTCTGCAGGCGACGGTCGCGTTGGAGGACGCCGGTTTTTACCGGCATCATGGTTTCAGCAAAAAAGGATTCATCCGTGCCATCGTTCACAACCTGTTGCACGGAACGCTGCGGCAGGGCGGCAGCACCATCACCCAACAGCTGGCCAAGAATCTTTTTTTCGGTTTTGACCGAACCTGGCTGCGCAAGATCCAGGAGGCACTGGTCGCGCTGCAGATTGAACAGCAATTCAGCAAAGAGAAAATCCTTGAGGCCTATGTCAACCAGATCGATTTCGGCTCCGGCGTATACGGCGTAGAACTGGCCAGCCAGACCTATTTCGCCAAGCATGCCGCGGATCTGACACTGGCAGAGGCCTCGCTGCTGGCGGGCATTCCCCGCTGGCCGCCGCGCTATAATCCGTTCAGCAATGAAAAAGTCGCCCGGGAGCGGCAGAGCTTCGTTCTCTCCCGCATGGTGCAGAACGGAGATATCACTCGGCAGCGAATGGAGGAGGCGCAGCGCGCGGTGCTGGTTTTCTCCAGAATCAATCCTCTGCAGGGAAACGCCGAGTATTTTGTCCAACTGGTGAAGGACGACGCCCGGCAAAAATTCGGCGCCGACGCCGTCAACTATGGCGGCCTGCGCATCTATACGACGCTGAACAGCCGCTTCCAGTATGAGGCCAGCCGGGCGGTGGCTGAAGGCTTGGCGCAGGTCGATGCCTGGCTTGGCCTGCCTCCGTATCAGGATGCGCGCTGGGATCAAAAGGGCGATTATCCCCAGGCGGCACTGATTTGTCTGGAGCCTCAGCGCGGAACCGTGAAAGCGCTGGTCGGTGGCCGGGACTTTCGCCGTGCGCCGCTGAACCGCGTCATGGCCGCTAAGCGTCACCCCGGTTCCGCGTTCAAACCGTTTGTCTATTTTGCCGCGTTGGAAAACACGCAGGTCTCGCCGACCGACGTGTACGTCGATGACGAACTGGCCATACCGGTGGGCGGGAAGATCTGGTCGCCGGACAATTTTGATCATCGTTTTCGCGGGCCCATGATCCTCAAAGAGGCGCTCGCTCACTCCATCAACGTAATCACCGTGAAGCTCATGGAGCAGGTCACTCCGCCGGTGGTGGTCAAGGCCGCTCATCGTTTGGGCATTCAGAGCGAACTGCCCGAGAACCTGTCCCTGGCCTTGGGCGCTGCCGACGTCTCCCCCTTTGACCTGGCTGGCGCCTATGCCACAATCGCCAATCTTGGCACGCGCCATCGCTTTTATTACCTCAAGGAAATCCGCAGCGCTGACAATGAACTGCTGCAGGAGACCATCCCGAAAAGTCAGTGTGTGGCGGACAGCCAGACCTGTTATCTGCTGATCGATATGCTGGCCGCCGTCATTCAGCACGGCACTGCTGCGTCTGTCCGGCGCATGGGCTTTACCCGGCCGGCGGCCGGCAAGACCGGCACCTCCAGCGATTTCCACGATGCCTGGTTTATCGGCTTTACGCCCGAGCTGGTCACAGCCGTGTGGGTGGGCTACGACGACAATCGGCCGCTTCGCACGACCAACAAAACCGGCCTGACCGGCGATCGCGCGGCTGCGCCCATCTGGACGCTGTTCATGCAGCGCGTGTTGGCCGATGAACCGGTGAGAGAGTTTCCCATACCGTCCGGCATCGTCTTTGAAACAGTGGATCCACGCACCGGCAGCGGCCCGATGCCCGGCGAGGCCTCTGTGGAAGTGGCGGTGAGAGAAAAGACATGAGCCGGCTGAAGCCCCATATCGCCGCCATCGGCGAACTGCTCTGGGATGAATATCCTCAGCAAAAATTTCTCGGCGGCAGCCCAGCCAATGTAATCTGGCATTGCTCCCATCTGGACTGCCGGGCGGCAGTGGCCGGCCGCGTTGGTGCAGACGCGGCCGGGGATGAGTTGATCAGCCTGATGCAGTCCATGGGCCTGTCCACTCGATTCACACAACGCGATTCCGAACGGCCCACCGGCTCTGTACTGGTCCGGATCAGCAAGAACGGACAACCGGCTTTTCAGTGCACTCGGGATGCTGCATTCGATCATCTGATTTTTGACCGTTCGCTCGAGGAACTGGCCTGCTCAGCGGATGCCGTGTATTTTACTACGCTGGGGCAACGCCATTCGCAGGCTGCGGCAACGATCGGCCGGTTTCTCGACGCAGCCGGCAAAGCCCTGAAAGTGTATGATCTGAATTTGACCGGCTGGAATGACGCTGTCGCCGCGACGGTGGAGGCCGGCCTGCAGCGCTGTCAGGTGCTCAAAGTCAACCAAAAGGAAATGGCGTTCCTGCATCGCTATTTCAACAGCCATATGGATGATCACGGGCTGTTGCGCTATTTGCTGCAACTGTACGATCTTCGCTTGGTTGCGCTCACTCTGGGCGCTGACGGCTGCCTGTTGATGTCGCCGCAGGAGACGGTGGCGCACAGCGGCTTTAACGTATCCGCCACGGATACCAATGGTTGCGGCGACGCTTTCAGCGCCATGATGACGGTTAAATTGCTTTCCGGTGCGTCGCTGGCTGAAATTGCGGATCAGAGTTGCCGGTTAGCGGCGTGGGTGGCCACACGTCCCGGCGCCGTGCCGGACTGGTCGGCTGCCGATCTGGCGGCGATCGCACCGCGGTTGGATGTGAACGATCTCTGGTGACAGAGCCAAGGAACCGGTTTGGATCGTTGTTTGAGCGTCAGGCTGTCTTAACAGGCAGCCATGAAAACGGTTTATAAAACGCTAACGGCTGGGACCCGTTCAATCTTAACCTCAAAGGGAAGGGAGATACGGCATGCAAAAATTCTATCTTGTCGACAAGATCATCCTCATCGCCTATTTTGTCGGCATCACTCTGTTCGGATTGTATTTCCGGAAAAAAAGCAACACCGCTGAAGGCTTTATGATCACCAAGAACAAGATTCCCAGCTGGGCGGTGGGACTTTCCATTCTGGGCACCTTTGTCAGCAGCATCACCTTCCTGGCCTATCCGGGTCAGGCCTACAACTTTAACTGGGATGCGTTCCTGTTCACGCTCACGCTTCCCATCGGCGCTGTCGCCGCTGCGCTCGTCTTTATACCGCTCTACCGCAATAAAATCGGCGTGGCGTCTTACGCCTACCTGGAACAGCGGTTCGGCGGTTGGGCGCGCATTTACGCCAGCGTCAGCTATCTTTTCGGCCAGATCACCCGCGTCGGCATGATCCTGTTCCTGCTGTCGCTGCCGTTGCATAACCTCACCGGCTGGTCTTACCCCACCATCATCATCGCCACCGGCCTGTGCGTGATCATCTACACCATGTTCGGCGGCATGGAGGCCGTGATCTGGACCGATGTCATTCAGGTGATCATCCTGTTCGGCGGCGCCCTGGTGGCTGTTCTCTTTCTTCTCTTCGGCATGCCGGAAGGACCCGGGCAATTGTTCACCATCGCCGCTCAGGACAACAAATTTTCTCTCGGCAATTGGAGCTTTGATCTCAGAGTGGCCTCGGCTTGGGTGGTGCTGCTTTACGGCATCATGGAAAACCTGCGCAACTTTGGCGTGGACCAGAATTACGTCCAGCGCTATCACACCACGGCCACGGCCAAGGAGGCGGCGCGATCGATCTGGACCTCGGTATGGGGCTATTTTCCCATTTCAGCGCTTTTCCTATTCATCGGCACCGGGCTGTACGCTTTTTATAAAGTGCAGCCGAACCTGTTGACCCCGGAACTGCAGCAGCCGCTGATGGGAGACAAGGTGTTCCCCTATTTCATCACCACTCACCTGCCGGTGGGCGTTCGTGGTCTGATCGTGGCCGCGCTGTTTGCCGCCGCCATGAGCACCATCAGCTCCTGCCTGAACACCATGTCCACGCTGACGCTGCTGGATTTTTATAAAAAGTATTTCAATCCCGACGCTGATGATCAAAAGAGCGTAACCCTGCTGCGCCGCTACACCCTGGTCTGGGGATTGGTCGGCACGATCTGTGGACTGGCTTTGATCAAAGTGCAAACCGCACTGGAGATGGGCTGGAAGCTCGGCGGCATCGCCGGCGGCGGCGTCATCGGCTTGTTCCTGATGGCGCTGATGTTCCCGTGGATCAAACGGGGACCGGCCATCATCGCCGTTGTCTGCAGCGTGATCGCCATCGCCTGGGCGACCCTGGCGCATAATCTGCCGGCGGGCTGGCAATGGCTCGAGTTCCCCTGGCAGAGCCGCATGATCGGCGTTATCGGCACCATCACGCTGTTGGCCGTCGGCGTTGCTTTAGGGTTGCTGATCAAGCTTTTTAAAAGGCCGACACAATAAGGTGACCGATCATTGGAAAGATTGCGCATGAAAAGATTTGCCTGGCTCTGGCTGGCGACGGCGCTCTGCTGCCATCCGGCTAAAGAGAATAAGGAAACGGTGCGATTTCTGTTTCAATCGCCCGGCGATGGATTTACGGCGCTGTTCAACGGTCGTGATTTTCACGGATGGAACATCCAGCCGGATTCCGGGGCCTGGGTGGTGGAGTCCGGCGAGATCCGCTGCAGCGGTAAAAACGTACCGCCTTATCTGATTCGTACGGAACACGAGTATGAGAATTTTGAATTGTTCTCTGAATTCAAATTCGATAAGGGGTGCAACAGCGGCATCTTTATCCATGCCCCTATCCCGGGCGCCGGCCGCGAATCGCGGGTGGGTTTTGAAGTGCAGATCATGGATGACGCCGGAACGCCGGTGCACAAAGGATCTTCGGGCGCGATCTATGACGTGATCGCGCCCAAGGTCAACGCCATGCGGCCGGCCGGGGAGTGGAACCAGTACCGCGTGTTGTTCGACTGGCCCTGGTGCAGAATCTGGCTCAACGGCATTCTCATTCAGGAACAGGATTTTTCCGCTCATCCGGTCCTGAAATACCGGCTGCGCCGAGGCCACATCGGCCTGTCCAACCACGCCTCACCGGTTCAGTATCGAAATCTATGGATCAAAGAACTGCCCGATCAGGAGCAGGGCGTCGAGCTGTTCAATGGCCGTGATTTGGCAGGGTGGGAGCATAAGGGCTCAGCGAACTGGCAG
>JAKJDB010000176.1 GCA_022706175.1 Candidatus Zhuqueibacterota bacterium
GGTCAATTCGCACTGCGCCAGCTCCGGGTCCTTCTGCACGGCGTGCAAAAACTCGATAAACCAGGAGCGGTCCCAGGAAAGATTATCGTCCTCAAAGTTGAACACGCGCACTTTTTTGTGAATCAAGTTCCATCGCATCTCATCGATCACCGCCGCCACCGGACGATAGCTGATGCCGCGATCGAACATGGCGTGCACGCTGCAGAAATCGCAGCGGAAAGGACAGCCGCGACTGGCGACCAGGGACATGCCGTTCTTTTTGCCAATCCGGTAGGCGCCCTCCGGCGCCAGGTCGTGTGCGGGGGTCAGATCGCGCCACTCAACCGCCTCCGCCGCGTCGTGACCGCTCTCCTGTAGAAACGCCGGCAACGCGGATTCTGCCGGCCCGGTCAACACCCGGTGCACAAACGGCAATCGTTCCTGAATCTCGGCGGAAAAAGCGGTGGCATGATGCCCGCCGAGAATCATCGGCACACGCAGCCGCTGGTGCAGCAACCGGGCAAGACTGGCGGTTTGATCGAAATAGGCGGTAAACTGACTGGAGATTCCGATCAGATCCGGACGCCACGCTTGCACTCGGCGAAAAGTGTCTTCGTCTTCAGCGCCGAAACGGTAATAGGCTTGAAAAAGATAGGGATTGTCGCGGAACAGCGGCTGCAGATACTGCAACTCGGGCGGCACGGACTTTTTATTCCGGCGCCGGGGCGTGAGGCAGTCCAGAACCGCAACCGTGTGGCCGCACCGCTGCAGAACGGCGGCGACATAGAGCAAACCCAGCGGATAGAACCGTATCGGGGTCGAATAAAAATCTTCCAAGGCCGGTTGTATTAAAATAATTCGCATGATCGAAAAGATAATGGAATTTTTCTTTAGGATGTTGATGTTATGGTAATTTGGATGAGGTGCTTGGGCGCGCGTTGCTCACCGTCTCCATCCGGTCACATATAAAAAGCGTCAAAACGCATTAAAAGTCAGCGGCTGCGACCGGACCGCGGAATCACCTGCATTAACCCATCATTTTTTGCCGTTAATTACCAAACTTTTAGGCCACAAAGGACCGGCAATGAATATTCTGATCGCCTATGCCAGCGGATTTGGATCTACGAAGGAAATTGCAGAAAAGATCGGCCAGATTCTCCAAGAACCCCCTGCTCTGCAAGTCACACTGCAGACCATGGAGGCGGCAACGGACGTGAGCCCTTTTGACGCAATCGTGCTGGGCAGTTCGATCCGTGCCGATCAACCCCTGGTCAGCATCATTGATTTTCTGGCGCAAAATCGCACGACCCTCAGGGAGAAAAAAATCGCTGTATTCCTGGTCTGCCTCACAGCCAACTGCCAGTGCGGCCGTGAAAAGGTCCGTCAAGAATACCTCGCACCGATGTATGAAAGATATCCGGATCTGAGCATCATCAGTTCAGAATCTTTCGGCGGAAAAATAGATTTCGACAGACTCAATCCGGTGATGCAGATGCTGATGAAGCGGGTGCTGGAGAAGGCCGGAATTCGCGCACAGGGCAGCGTGGATACGCGCGATTGGAACTTTATCTCCGGTTGGGCTCACCAATTGAAAGAAAAACTGCAGACCGTTTGAAAACGCGGTTCGGCAAACCCTTGACCCTTTCTCTCATTCCTCCACAATAGGCAAATAGGTGGATGCCTTGGGCATCAGATAACCAAAGGCGTCGCTGTTCAGGTTCGGGGCGATTCTATCCCACGCCTGTTCCAGCCAGTTCACCGGGATCATGCCGGTCTTGGCCACCACCTGTGGATCAAGAGCGGAGATCAAATACACAGAAGCCTTTTCCGCTTTCATTCTAATGGACAGCGCGGTCTGACCGTTGATCTGATAGGCCTCCAGCAGGCGTTTGCCCATGGCCGCGCTGTCGCCGGCATCGAAAAAGGGCATGCAGGTCGCAGAGCCGACGCCCTCGCGGCACTCGGCCAGCAGCACGATCGAGCCGCCTTCCCGCACCGCCTGAAAGGCATGGTTCAGCGATTTGTGCGCCTGTATCAGGTTGACGTCGCCGGGAAAACCGCCGGCGCTCGCCACCACCACATCCGCTCTGCGTTTGATCGGAATGCTGTAAACAGCCTGAACGCATGCGCACGCCCGGCGATGCACTTCCAGCAACGGACCGGCCTCGCAAAAGACAAATTCCTGCCGGCGGTTCAACACCACCTGCAGGGAGAGCGTGTTGGGCAACAGCGGAACCACCTCCACCAGATCGGCGAACACCGGATTGCCGTCCAGTCCCCCCTCGCGGCATCCGCTGTGCATCGCAGCCGTGGTTTCATCCACTGTCCGGCGATGGTTGATGCGCACGGTCTCATACCCTGCCACGCCGGGCAGCAGCATTTTCGCGCCGCCGCCGAAACCGGCGAAATAGTGGTACAGAACGCCGCCGATGGTGAGGATAAAGTCGGCCCGCTTGACCTTTTCATTCAAATAGAGCGGAGTGCCATAGCTGGTCATGCCCCAATAGTCCAGCGCAGCCGAGTTGCGGCTGTCGTGCTGCTGCACCGGGTATGCATCATACACCTCCGCTCCCACCAGCTCACGGATGGTCGATTCGGGCTGCAGCACATGGCTGCCGTTGGCGATCAATATGTCGATCTGCGGCTGAAACCTTTGCTTCAAGGCGGGTAAAAGTGCACTCAGGATGTCGTGCACCCGGCACCGGCGGGTATGGTCCGGAATGATCAAAAGCAGTCTGCTTCGATTCGGCAGCCGCCTCGTGGACAGTTGTCTCATCAGATCATCCACCGCCGCGGCGAGCGAGACGGCCGGCCGGTCATCGGCAGGACTTTGGTCTAACGTCTGCCACTCCACTCCGGCCGGCAGGGGGAATTCCAACCGGGAATCCCCATAAGCAAGTTGCATAGGTGCGTCCCTTCACTCTCAGGAAAGCAGATCCAGGACCTCCTTTCCATGTTCTTCGGCTTTCACTTTGTGGAACACCTGTTCCAGTTTGCCGTTCTTGCCTATTATAAATGTTTTTCGGATCATTCCAAAATATTTTTTTCCATACATGCTCTTCTCACCCCAGGCGCCGTAGGCCTCGGCCACTGTATGATCCACATCCGACAACAGGGGAAAATTGAGATTGTATTTCTGGATGAACTTTTCATGCGATTCCAGGCTGTCGGCGCTGACGCCGAGAACCACCGTGTCCTTGGCCGCGAGCTTGACCGAGTAATCGCGAAAGGAACAGGCCTCTTTGGTGCAGCCGGGGGTGTTGTCTTTGGGGTAAAAATATAGCACCACCCGTTTTTTACCGGCAAAGTCTTTCAGGGAGATTCTGCCCCCTGAGCTGGACGGCAACGTAAAGGCCGGCGCCTTGTCGCCTGGTTTTAAATCTGCCATACTTTCCTCCTGCGCATGGATGACGGTTATAAATCCGGCTCATTTCGCCCTTCTGCAGTCTGTCCTTTCCTTTTTCACTCTAGGGGACAGCGGCGAAAATTCAAGTCTTAACTCTTAACACGATGAGCCACGGTTAAATTCCCCGCCTTTAACGGCGAGATTTTGAATTTGATTTCTTGCAAGGAAACATGTATATTCTCCCAGCGGTCCGAAATATCCCCTGCAGGTCATCCAGACAACCGCTTCCCCAGCACATCCATTCCGTCGATCTGCGGTGTACTTAAACAAAAGGAGCAATCCATGTCCAACAAAATCGTTGTGGCCTTTCTCTTGCTGCTGGCTGTATACGCCGGTGCGGTTGCACAGACCTCTGATCCGATACAGCCCTGGCTGGGGCGCTGGGCGCTGTTTCTGCCCGGCGGCGCCGGCTGGCTGGAAGTCCGGCAGGAACAAGGCTACCTGGACGCCGACATCCTCTGGTACGGCGGCAGCGTCGTTCCAGTCGACTATGTAACTCTCAACGATGAAACCCTGCTCATCAGCCGCACGCGTAAAATGGTGCGCAGCAAGGATGCCGACGGCAAACCGTTGCGCACCCAGATCAATACGGAATGGCTGGAATGCACGCTGTACAACGACATGCTTGCCGGAACGCTGTACCGCAGCCAGGACGACGGCCGGGGCATCAAGAAAACCAGATTCACCGGTAAAAAGATAGCCGCTCTGCCACAGGCGCCGGATCTAAGCAAAATCAAATACGCCAAGCCGATCACCCTGTTCAACGGCAAAGACCTGACCGGCTGGACGTTGACCAATCCGGAGAATGCAAACGGTTTCAAGGTGGAAAACGGCACGCTGGTCAATGATCCGGTCCAGCCCGAAGGCCGGCCTCATATCAACTATGGCAATCTGCGCACAACGGCTCTTTTTGAAGATTTTAAACTAAAACTGCAGGTGAATATCCCAAAGGGCAACAACAGCGGCGTGTATCTGCGCGGCATCTATGAGGTGCAGATCTATGACAGCTATGGCCTGCCCCTGGATTCACACAATATGGGCGCCATCTACAGTCGCATCACCCCTTCTGTGGCGGCGGAAAAACCGGCCGGCGAATGGCAGGATCTCGAGATGATCCTCTGCGATCGCCATGTGACCGTGATTTTGAACGGGAAAACCATCATCGACAATCAGCCGCTGCAAGGCTGCACCGGCGGCGCGCTCACAGCGGATGAATTTGTCCCAGGCCCCCTCTATCTGCAGGGCGACCACGGCCGGGTTCTGTATCGCAACATTGTGCTGTGGCCCATCATCAAATAATCGGAGCAGACGGAGGTTGAGTCCTCTTTCAACAGACAAAGGACAGGTCGCCGGTGAAACGCCAAGCTACATTCCTGTATCAGCCTCTTTTCAGCCAAAGCCTTGCACGGCGAATGGTTCTCTTTTCTCTGCTTTCCCTGCCGCTGATCACCATGGCCGAAAGCAAAATCATCCGCCATGCTTCGGATCGTTTCGAGATTCGTCTGCACAGCGCAGGGAGAGATTCCCTGCGCCTGCTGCAGGTAACCGATCTTCATCTGGGTCACACGGAACGAGTGCTGAAGGATGTGAGCACTTTTCGCCGCATTCAAGCGCTGGTGGAGCAGCAAAATCCGGATGCGGTGATCATCACCGGCGACTGTTTTACCGGCGATTCATCGCTCAACCGAATGACCCTGGCCTATGTGCCCCACATCTTCGATCAGTGGCAGTGCCCCTGGCTGCTGGTATTCGGCAATCACGACCCCGAGGGGGGCAGAAGCCGGGACAGCCTCTACGCCGCTGTTCAGCGCAGCCGCTGGGGGGTTCTCGGCTGCCATCAGCCGGCCGCCGACCAAACGGCTTACGACTACCAAGTGATCCTTGCCGAGGCATCCCGGCCCGGCCCGGCGTGGGAGATCTATGCCTTTGACAGCGGCTCTGAACCCGGCAGCAAAAAGATCAGCGCTTCCAGCCTGGCCTGGTACAAACGGCGATCGGTTGAATCCAGAATCCTTGCGGGTAAAACCGTTCCCGCCCTGGCTGTTTTCCACATCCCGCTCAAGCAATTCCACGAGCTGGCCGAAGAGGGCATCCAGGGTGAAAAAAAAGAGCCGGTCTGTTTTGAAGAGGACGATGGCCTGGCCTTGGCGACCTTTGCCGACCAGGGCAATGTCCGCGCCTGTTTCTGCGGCCACGATCACTACAACACGTACTACGGCCGGCATCACAGCGGCATTTTGCTGGCCTATGGCTATATCAGCGGCGAAAGCACCCGCTGGGCCTGGCCCACCGGCGGCCGCTTGATCGCCTTGCCCTTGGAAGGCGACGAAATACAGCTGTACACCGTTCTGCCTCACTGATCATCAGCCAGGAGGAGAAAAATGAAATACCGTAAGCTTGTTTTATGTTTAGTATTGCTGACGCTCCTGGCGTTGATGGCCTCTTGTGCGCCGGGCAGCGGATCCAGCAGCAGTGAAAAGCCCGCCGGCTTTCTGCTCGGCGTCTGGCATGGTTGGATTGCCCCCATCTCTTTGATGTGGGGGTTGTTCAACCCAGCGATTCGAGTGTATGAACCGATCAACACCGGCTGGTGGTATGACTTTGGTTTCTACATCGCCCTGGTGGGCGGATTCGGCGGAATTTCCCTGGTGCGGAGAAAAAAATAACAACCAACGAGGGGTTGCCCGGCATGGACCTCGCCTGCTAGCAACCTTTGCCTCCAAGTATCGGGAGTGACCGGTGAAACAACCACGCACAGTAGAAAAAATCTTTACAGGACAGGTCTCCATAGACGGCGCCGGCGTAAGGCTGCAGCGCCTGTTCGGCTATC
>JAKJDB010000177.1 GCA_022706175.1 Candidatus Zhuqueibacterota bacterium
CTACTATACATTTGATGGCGTTCAATAACCATGCCAGCAGCCGGGTTGTCAAAAATCCACCCGCCCTGGTGATATGGAAAAAAGCGTTCTGGAGAACATGTTGAACCTGTTTTCAGGTAATTTACCGAGAAAATCAATGGAAAGCAAGGCGGAAAATAAAAAATACTTGCAGGTTGCCGCTAAAAGAAATATCTTTAACCAGCTTGGAGGAAACCCTATGTCGTTTATTCAATGGCTGTTGCTGGCCGGATTCATCGCGCTGTTGCTGTATAAAGTCCACCCGGCCATACGCAAAGCATGGCAAAATCTTCACACGCCAAAAGAGGTGCACCACCGCATGCTCGTCGCGGTTCGCCGTCGTCAGGCTGGTTTTACCCACCTGCTGGAGCTGGCGCCGGATAAACAGACGGCTGCTTTGCAGCAGCTGGCCAAGTCCTGGCATGCGGTGAACGAGGCGTGGGCACGAATCGCTTTGTTTAGCGGGGGATTCTCCACGACAGATAAAGGGCTGTCCCATCAGGCGGATGAGGATTGGTCGTTCATCGGTTTTTACGACGTCGCCGACTATGAAGATTTCATAAAATGTCAAACCCTGCTGGAGCAGGCCGATTATCTGGCTCTACGCACACATTACGACATCCGTCTGATCCTCGGTAAAAGGCTCAGCAGCGCCCCGGTCTCTCTGCAGAATTTGGTCTGAGCGTTTCATCCCTTTCCGTCCCCTTTGGGCGGAATGGTGTGATCCCATCATCGCAGCACCGGATGTGTTTTTGGTCTGTCGAAACAAACGCTTTTGTCATTCCGGTTTCTTGAACAACGCCTCCAGCTTTTTCCGCGCCGTGTCCGCAGCGTCTATCTCCTTTTTCTCCACCAGCGGTTCGAAATAGTCGCAGAAATTGGCGATCTCTTTGTCGCGAACCAGATCAGCTTGCGATTCCCGGCATTCATGATACGCCACTTTATCGTAAAAACGGCAATTCAGGCAGCAGCGCAGATAGCTATCGCAGCGAGGGCAGGTGTCCTGACGGAAAACCTTGCGATCCATAACGATCTCAAATCGGCATTTATAACATTTCATCTTCTGTCCTCCACTTTGATTCTGCCGTCTGATGCATCGATGATCTGACTTTTGAAGGGTTCAACAAGGCTTTTGCGGACCATGATCCGCATCGTTACCTGTTGATCGTAATCGGTCTCGCTGATCCGGCCGCCGATTTTTTCCACCTGATGTTGCACCAGGCCATAGAGTTCATAGGGCGCCACCAGCTGCAGCGAGTCCAGCAGCTGCACTTCGCGCCGGCCCGCACGGGCCACCACTTCGGCAGCGACCTGGCCGTACGCTCTAATCAGCCCGCCGGTCCCTAACTTGATGCCGCCGAAGTAACGGGTCACCACCAACAGAACATCTGTCACCTCTGCGGCCAAAAGCGCCTGCAGGATCGGCCGGCCCGCGGTACCGGCCGGTTCGCCGTCGTCGGAGAAGCGACGGTGCTCACGGCTGCCGATTCCCAACCGCCAGGCGTAACAGTGATGGGTGGCATCGTACTCGCGCTTGTGCAGGCGCACCAACTCGGCCTCCGCCGCCTCGCGATCAGAGAGCGGAAAGACCCGGCCGATAAAACGAGAGCTTTTGATTTTCTGTTCTGCTTCCACCGCCTGTTTGACGGTGAAATAGAGATCCTCTTCCATACAGATATCGCCGATTAACCCCAAGTGCACGCGACTGCCAGTGGCTCTGGCAGACCTAATGTAAGAAAAAAATGACAACTGCGCAATGGTCCAGTGTGTCGATCAGGGATGAAACGGACTGGACGTGCGCGGACGCCGGCGAGGATCACCGGCGCGAGAGGTGGAATCGGTACGGAAATGGGATTACAGAAAAAAAAAGCCCGAAAGAATCGGGCTGATCGGCCTATAGGCTGGCGCTGTCTTTGATGACGTGGCGTGCGATGACGTTGCGTTGAATCTGGTTGGTGCCTTCATAGATCTGGGTGATCTTGGCATCGCGCATGTATTTTTCGATGGGATAATCCTTCATATACCCATAGCCGCCAAAGATCTGCACTGCATCAGTGGTGACCTTCATGGCCACGTCCCCCGCCTTGACTTTGCACATGGCGGATTCGCGGGCAAAGTCCTTTTCCCCGGCATCGATCATGCGTGCCGTGGCATAGACCAGGCTGCGCACGGCCTCGATCTCTGTGGCCATATCCGCCAGCATGAACTGAATGGCTTGAAAGGAGGCGATGCTGACGCCGAATTGCCTCCGGGTACGCGCATAGCGCACCGCATGGTCAAAGGCGCCGGCAGCGATGCCAAGAGCCTGTGCCGCAACGCCCGGCCGTGACCGGTCCAGAGTCTTCATCGCGATCATGAACCCCTGGCCCTCCTTGCCCAGCAGATTGGAGCTGGGAATTCGGCAATCCTGGAACACCACCTCGCATGTGGCAGAGGCGCGGATGCCCATCTTGTCCTCTTTTTTGCCAAAGATCAGCCCCGGGGTTCCCTCCTCCACCAGGAAAGCGGAGGCGCCGCGGCTGCCGCGAGTTGGATCGGTGGAAGCGATGACGGTATAATAGCGGGCGACACCACCGTTGGTGATGAAATGTTTCGTGCCGTTGAGAACGTAATGATCGCCGTCGCGCCGGGCCGTGGTCTGAATAGCTCCGGCATCGGAACCGGCCTCCGGCTCAGTGAGACAAAAGGCGGCGAGCGCTTCACCGCTTGCCAGCAGGGGAAGCGTTCTTTTCTTCTGTTCCTCGGTGCCGGCGATCAAAATGGGAAAAGTGCCCAGGGCCGTGCCGGCCAGGGCCAGGGCGATGCCGCCGCACGCTTTGCTGAACTCTTCGGTCACCAGCACCAGACTCATCACGCCGGCGTCCATGCCCTCATAGTCCGTCGGAATCCACAGGCGGAAAAAATCCATCCGGGCCATGTCTTTGACGATGGGCCAGGGAAACTCGGCTTTCTGATCGTACTCTGCGGCCGCTGGGGCGATTTTTCCCTGGCTGAATTCCCGCGCCAGGTCGCGCAGGGCGATCTGTTCCTCGCTCAAAAAATAGTTCATCATTCCTTTTTACCTCACTCGGCTTTCATGCGCAGCAGCGCTTCCTTGGCCGCCATCTGCTCGGCGATCTTTTTCGAACGGCCGACGCCCATGCCCCGTCTCTCATGGTCGATGGTCACAGCCACCGTAAAGGTTTTGTTATGATCCGGCCCCTGCTCCGCTTCCACCGCATAATGGGGGCCTTGCAGGTTCTCGCGTTGACAAAACTCGAGCAATTCGCTTTTGAAATTCTGCATGGCGCCTTCAGCGAGCAGTTCCTCCAACCCCCGAGCGATATGCTCGTTGATGATGCGGCGGGCGACCTCCAGGCCGCCGTCCAGATAAATAGCGCCGAGCAGCGCCTCTAGGGCGTCGGAAAGAATGGAGACCCGTGTGCGGCCGCCGGATTTTTCCTCCGCCTCGTTCATCAACAGGTAATCGCCCAGGTTGAATTTGCAGGCCACGCGCGCCAGACTGGAGCGGTTCACCAGCAGGGATTTGTAATTGGTGAGCACCCCTTCCTCTTCATCAGGAAATTTTTTATACAGATATTCGGTCACCAGCAGCCCGAGCACCGAATCGCCCAGCAGTTCGAGCCGTTCATTGGAGTGCAGCCGATCCTCACCGGTGACCACCAGATAGGAACGATGTTTGAGCGCGTGAACCAGCAGCGAAGAATCGGTAAAGTGATAATCCAAACGCCGGCACAGCTCTTCGGTATCCGGTGGATAGGTCTTGCCGATCCTGCCGAAAAATCGATTGAACAGCTCTTTAAAAAGTACCGCCATGATGCCGCACACCTATTCGCAAAATTTTTTAAAGATCAGACTGACGTTATGGCCTCCGAAGCCGAACGAATTGGAAAGAGCATGAGTGATCTCCAGCGGTCGCGCGCCATGCACCACATAGTCAAGATCGCATTCGGGATCCGGGGTTCGATAATTGATGGTGGGATGGGCCGTGGCCTGTTGGATGCACAGCACGGTGGCAACGGCCTCCACAGCGCCGGAGGCGCCGAGCAGGTGACCCAGCATGGATTTGGTGGAGCTGACCGCCAGTTGATGGGCGTGGCGGCCGAACACTTTTTTAATAGCCAGGGTCTCGGTCCTGTCGTTCAGCGGCGTCGAGGTGCCGTGGGCGTTGATATACTCGACCTGTTCCGGCTGAACACCGGCGTGACGCATCGCCATTCGCATGGACCGGCTGGCGCCGTCTCCGTCGCTGTCCGGCGCCGTGATGTGAAAGGCATCCGCGGTCATGCCGGCGCCGACGATCTCTGCGTGGATTTTGGCCCCGCGCCGACGCGCATGTTCCAGCTCTTCCAGGAGCAGCATGCCGCTCCCCTCCGCCATCACAAAGCCGTCGCGGTTCAGATCAAAGGGCCGACAGGCATGCTCTGGATCGTCATTGCGCGTGGACAGGGCTCGCAGGGCGTTAAAGGCCGCCACGCCGATGGGCGTGATCGGCGCTTCACCACCGCCGGCGAGAATGCCCACCGCATCGCCGAAGCGAATGTGATTCCAGGCAGCGGCCAGTGCATGGGCGGAGGTGGCACAGGCGGAAACCGTCGCATAGTTGACGCCCTTGAGCCCGTACTCGATGGAGATACGGCCGGCGGCAATGTCCGGAATCAACATGGGGATGAAAAACGGACTGATGCGGTCCGGACCTTTTTCGAACAGAACCCGGCACTCTTTTTCAAACACCTGCATGCCGCCGATGCCGGAGCCGACCACTACGCCGTATTGCTCCCGGTCCACCTGATCCCAGCGGATGCCCGAATCGTTCACCGCACCCTGGGCGGCGATCATGGCCAGCTGCGTAAAGCGGTCCATGCGCCGGGCTTCTTTGCGATCGAGAAACCGTTCGACCTCCAGATCGCGAATCTCACCGGCGAACCGGGTGGCGTAACCGGAGGCATCAAAATGAGTGATCGCTGAAATGCCGCTTTTTCCAGCCTTCAGGTTGGTCCAAAAATCATCCAGTGTCAATCCCAGTGAAGTGACGACCCCCATGCCTGTCACCACGACGCGTTTGGGTTCCATACCCTCCCTCGTTGGCAAAATCAAGACGGCGTTCGGCCGCTGTGTTACGA
The DNA here is from genome assembly GCA_022706175.1 of Candidatus Zhuqueibacterota bacterium. The sequence continues at coordinate 5,142 of JAKJDB010000177.1, forward strand.
CAAAAGGGCTTTGGCAAAGTCGCCTTTCGCCAAAGCCCCTGTCTGTTTAGTAGTGAAGGTTAATTGTCGCCCAACTTTTCTTTCAGGTATTTGAGCGCATCACCGACCGAAGCCATCTTTTCCGCTTCGCTGTCGGGGATTTCGATGCCGAATTCTTCCTCAAACGCCATCACCAGTTCAACCGTATCCAAAGAATCAGCGCCCAGATCATCGATAAAAGATGCTTCCGGTGTGACCTCTTTTTCATCGACGCCCAATTGATCGACGATGATCTTTTTTACCCGTTCTTCAAGAGCCATGTGAGTAACCTCCTCGTTTAATGTAGGCTTGTTGAAATGATTGTTTTCGTTTTTACATCACCATGCCGCCGTCCACCTGCATCACCTGACCGGTGATGTAATCGGAGGACGGACCGGCAAGAAAAAGCACGATATCCGCCACCTCATCCGGTGTGCCGGCCCGCTCAAGCGGGATCAGCTTTAAAAAGGCCTCCCGGGCCGCCTGCGGCAGGTTCCTGGTCATCTCCGTGTCAATGTAACCCGGCGCCACGGCGTTGACCTGGATGTTGCGAGAGCCGAGTTCTTTGGCCGCCGATTTGGTCAGGCCGATGACCCCGGCTTTGGCAGCCGCATAATTGGCCTGGCCGGCATTTCCCATCAGTCCGACCACAGAGGCCATGTTGATGATTTTTCCGCTGCGCTGTTTGATCATCGGCCGGGTCACGGCCTTGATGCAGTGAAACACGCCGGTCAGATTGACCGTGAGCACCGCACTCCATTCTTTCTCATCCATGCGCAGCAGCAGGTTATCCCGCGCGATGCCTGCGTTGTTCACCAGTATGTCGATGCGGCCGTAGTGCTGGAGGGTTTCAGCCGCCAGGCGATCCGCATCTTCCTGTTTGCCGACATCGATGGACAGGGCGATCGCCTGCTGATTCAACCGGCGAATCTCTTCGGCCGTCTCCTCCGCACTTTGCCCATCCCTATCTGCAACCACCAGCCGGGCGCCGGCCATGGCCAGTTTCAGACTGCACGCCCGCCCGATCCCACGGCCGCCCCCTGT
>JAKJDB010000178.1 GCA_022706175.1 Candidatus Zhuqueibacterota bacterium
TTGGGGATCAAAACGTCGATTTCTTTCAAGCCGGAGTATTCGGTCCCATGTTGAACATAGACCACGATATGCTCCAGATCATGCCGGCTAAAGCCGATAATCAGGGGAGAATAGGGAAACAGCTTGCCGAATAAAAAGCTGTACATAGCCAAACTGACGGCCACAAGGCCGGCAACACCCAGGATAAAACCTTTTTTATTCATGCGCATCCATTCTCTCTTATTCGAATGCCGGGCGTTCCTTCTCTGGCCGCCTAAGGCAGACTGCTTTTGTTCTGATAACCAGCTCGACGCCTGTTCCGGGATTGTTTTTAGAGGTCACACGCTCTAGTAAAATAATCATCAGAACGATTGGGATCAAAAAAATATTTGCTCTTGGTGGAAGGATCCAATAAATTCTCAGAACAGACGTTTACTGGATTCATGCGGGACGGTCTGCATTTCAAGCGACAAAAAAAGAACAGATGACCATTGTAGCTAAACATGCCGCTGTGGAAAAAGTCGAACGATATGTTTCAGGAGGATCAAATAATGATGAAAAATCTCATCCCCATCATCTCTCTCCTCATGCACTTTTCCTGCCTGTGCAGCGGTCTAGCCGGCCAGGATGGAGACCACAGGCCTGCCGGCCAAAATCCCGTACCCTTTGCCGGCCAGGATCTGTTTGTCGGCGGCGAAAATCAGGTGCACACCTATCGAATACCAGCCCTGATCACGACCCGCAACGGCGCTGTCATTGCACTCTGCGATAAAGGCAACGACGCGCCGAACAACATCGATCTGGTGATGAGGACCAGCTATGACAGCGGCCGAACCTGGTCGAAAGCCAAAGTGATCGCCGATTTTCCCGGTGATGAATGTGCCGGCGATGCCGGCATGGTGGTCGATGAGGAAACCGGCACGATCTGGCTCGCCTATGATTATGCGATTCCTGATCCGCAGGGATATATCGGCAGAATTCTGCGCATTCATCTGATCAAAAGCGAGGATGAGGGCCACACCTGGTCGCCGCCGATCGATGTGAGCTATCTGACCAAAGGAATGGACTTTTGGCTGCAGAACGGTCCAGGCCGGGGGTTGTTTACGAATGGAACCATCCTCTTTCCGATGTATGCCTGCTCCCAGGGAAAAGGAGCGCAATCCCGGTTGGTGTATAGCTCCGATCATGGCAAGACCTGGCGCCTGAGCAATGGAGTCGGTGATTCGGACGTTGAACCGCAGATCGTGACTCTTTCCAAAGGAAGAATCATGGCGAACATGAGAACACCGGGCGGATATCGGCACGTTGCGGTCACAGCGGATCTCGGAACCACCTGGCTGCCAGCCTACACCGACAGCACGCTAATCGATCCCGAATGTCAGGCGAGCATCATCAACTACCATTTCCGCAACAAATCCCTTCTGGTCTTTGCCAACGCGGCGGACCGGAAAAAAAGACAAAATATGGTGGTTCGAATCAGTCGCGACGAAGGGAAAACCTGGCCGAAACAGATTTCCATCTATGCTGGAAGCGTGGCCTATTCCTGTTTAACCCAGTTGCCCAACGGCAACCTGGGGTTGCTGTACGAGGCGGACAGCTATAAGAGAATCGTATTTGTTGAAATACCCCACGAGGCGCTGTGAGCAAGACCTGCGCATGCACGGGCTAGCGCTGCTCGTATAAAAGAGGGATCATTCTGTTTCGCCCAACGGCAACTCGGCAACGTTGTGGCACAGGAGGTTGGCGGCAAGATGCCGGGAAGAAGGCGATGAGCAAAAGCAGTAAAACGACGGGGCCAAATCACACGCAGAAAACCTTTCGCATGCAGCGGCGAGGATGCACGCTCGGCGGCGGAGATGGTGTCGTCGGCCTATCATTCGTAGCTGGCTAAAGCGCGTATTGCACTGCCTCTTCAGGACCGGCGTCATCTTCTACGCCATGGACATCAATGCCCGAGGGCTACATGTGCAGTTCAAAGGTGGCGATCTCCCACGGCCGGTAACGATGGGACCAACCATGGACATGGCGGTCGAGGTCATCCTGCATCACGTTGGCAAGCAGATCCACTCGTTTGACGGTTTTCAGCTTTTGGCTCGTTTCGAATTGAGCGGTCACGGCCTGACTCGAGACGTTGCAGGTCCGCACCAGGATGCCGACGGGTTGGGATGACGGCATGAGATGAAAAAGGACGATCTCTTTCTGCGCGCAGTAAAGCCCTAAATCCATCTGGGAGGGCAAGTCCGCGGGCAGAGCGATAAACTGGCGATGAAAGCTCTCAGCCAGCCGTATCGAATCGGCCGGAGTAATTCTTTCAGCGGAATAAAAGCGAAAGCCCCACTGGGTCACGCCGTTAAAAGCGAAATCCAGCACTTTGCAGTCGAACAATCCCCTTTCCCGTTGGTCCAGGTTGCGGAACAACGTGTTCTGCGAGGTGCACCAGAGGATGTCGCGACCCGGCATTTCAAAACGAATATAGCGTGAGCAGTAAAATCGCTCTGCCTGGCGTTGCTCTTCGGCAAAAGGAGAATCCGCATAGATCGCCTTCGGCGTATCCCCCAATCGCAACGGAAAATTCCAGGTCTCCTCCGGCCGTGGCCCGGTCTCAAAGCGGATGGTGCTCTCCAGGCGGAATTGAAACTCGGCCAGATCGATGCCCACGCGGCCGGCAAAGGCGAATCCAGCCAGACGCAAAGCCGGCTCTTCGGCCTTCTTGATCCGCATCAGCTCTTTTTTCCAAACCACCGTTTCACCAGAAGAATGGACCATCCTTTTTTCGATTTGCACCGGAGCTTTTATCAGATCGGAATGCATGGCTTCTACGTTCGTGTTCGGATGGTCGTAAAAAAACAGGCCGGTCTGTTTCCAACTGCCGGTGAGCGGCCCAAACGTGATGCCGCGAAAGGCGTTGTTCTCGACGTGCCAGGACTGACCATGATCCGGCGTCGATAGCTGTTCTAAATGGTCTGGCACTGACGGGACCTCGACTTTTTGCAGCTGCACATCGATGCTGCCAAGGGCGGGTAAGGACACAACAACCGGATTGGTGGTTATTCTGCCGCTGTCGCTGCGAAAAGCCGGCGCTACGATCACGTCGCCAAGCGGCAGTCCGGATAACCGATAGGATTGGCCGAGATCGGCCCATTCATCTATTTCAAGCATGACCGGCGCTGTCACCGGCCACGGACAGGGATTATACAGCTTGAACGGCCCTGGTCGCACCGGTGCCTTCAGCCCCGTTTCCTTTTGCAGGGAGTCTCGAATCACCCGGCACTGTTTCGTGGTCAACTCGCTCTGATAGCTTTTGGCGCCATCGAGATAAAAAGGGATCGAGCCCGCCAAGTAAGCATCATGATTCTGAGAAATCAGCAGCCTCGGCCAACCGTCCGCAATCACCTGTTCAAGTTTTTGTTTCCATGTTTTTTTTGCGGCCAGCGCAGCCAGACTCTCCGCGGAGAGGAGCAGGCTCTCACATTGATTGCACAGACGCGCCTGCCGCTCATTTTCATACCCCCATCCTCCTTGAAAGAAATTATTATCGTAATTCGAGTGATCCATTTTCAGTACAACTTGTTCAGGATTGCTGCGGGAGCCGGCCCACTCGATATATTCGGTCAGGGTCATCTGTTTGAAGCCCTGTGTGGCCGCCCAATCGACGGCTTCCTTATAGGGGGCCACAGAAGCGCCCCAGTCCATGCCCGGCACCCATAATTCCAGCCATTGAAAGATCAGCGGCGATTTGAAAGTCTTCATTTTATCGAGGGCGGTGCGGTAGGGCTCTGCCGACCACTGTTTATAACAGCCGATAAGGCCGGCGTGGTTGGGCACGGTGAGAATTCTGCTGCCGTCCGGGCCTTTCCACCAGATCAGATCGACCTCCCTCTCATTCGGAGTGCCTGAATTTTGAAAGTGCAGCGACGCATATTTGAATCCCGCCAGCTTGAGTATCTGCGGCAGCTGAGTGTAAAAGGACTGCTCTTCGACCAGATAGGTGTCGATGGGCTTGCCGACATATTTTTGCGCCGTCCACTGTCCCAAGCAGAGCTGGCGCAGCGCGGATTCCCAACCGAACACCTGGCTTTCCGGCTGACCAAAGGTGCCGCCAACCAGTTCCAGTCTGCCGGATTGCAGCGTTTCGACGACGCCGGCGAGATAGCGCGGATCTTCTTTTTCCAGCGCCGGGAAAAAATACATATCCAATTCATGACAGAACCGGTTGCGGTCGTCCAAAGCCAGCCATCGCCTGCTCTGCTCGAGGTTGAAAACCGTGCTGTAACAGGAGGCATACCAGCGCTGGTCGAGTTGGCCGTTGGGAAAGGTGCCGCCGATGCCGCACTCGGTCCAGTGATTGCACAAAACAACAGCGCCCTTGATCTCTTCGGCATCCGTGAACGAGGCAACGGACTTGTTCTTTGCAGAGAGCGGGCTGGAAAAAGCACCGGCGATGACGCCGGCGCCGGTCATGTGGAGAAACTCTCTTCGATTCATAGAAGTCCTGTCGAATGATTCGCTGACTTTCTGTGTGGAGACCAGAAAGACCATGACACAGTCGAGCAAGCGTTGAATGGCCTGGCGTACTCGGCTTTCAGGCCACAGGGCGCATTCTTGCCTACGGCCGTTATCAGCAGCCCCTCTCGGCCTTTGAACCAAAGGTCGGCCACAGGGATCACCTGTTCGCCGGTTGAGCAGTGGATGAATCCATGAACAGACAACGAGTCAGCAACATATTCGCCGGATTCCACGGCGGCCTGCCATCGAGTCCGGTCGGTTACATGGAAAATTCGAGCCATCCTGTCCTCATTTCATGGAACGGAAAAACCAGATAACTTTTGCCCACAGACTATCGATTAGAACCCAAAAAAGAGCACGGCATTCCTCTTCACGAAATAAATAGGGTGCGCTCTTTTCCGTGATTGATTCCACAGATTCTATCGCCGGCAGACACGATGATTGTTAAAAGTATATACAAATTGAGGTGAATAACAAGAATTTTCTTGACAAATTTTGATTTAGAAAAAAACAGTAATTTGCCTTGATTTTCAAGACAGAACCGGCTAATTTATTTGCCGTTGGAGACCCTGAAAACGCGCGAGACCGAATATCCGCCGCATCAAGATCGATTCCACATCCAGCCGTCAAGTGCAGCAGTTTAATCGCCGATTGTTTGATTCTCCGTTCCTGTTATCATGTTCATCGTTGTTCGACAATCCCTGCACCAGCCGTGAAAAGCCAAAAAGTGAGGTGAATCATGAAAAAAGTCAGGCTTTTGCTCGTCACTGCGGCGCTGTGTACCGCCGTGCCGCTTTCGGCACAGATCGACAAACCCAATGAAAAATTCCAGCGGGTATGGGACGGCGGCACCGGCTGGGGAAAGACCATCTCCAGAGCCTGGGAAGTGGAAGCCGGTTGGGATCTCGATCTGGATGGGAAAAAAGAAATAGCGGCCTACGATGCCGACAAAACCACTCTGTTCATCTGGGAATCGCACGGCAACGGCGACAATAAATATGATCTGATCTGGAAACGAGCGATGGTCGGCGGAGCCGAAAGAAGCATCTTTAGCGGCGATCTGGATAACGACGGAAATCCGGAATTGATCGTGATCCATGAGGCGGAGACAGGCGATCCCGGGCTGAAAGTGTTCGAATGGGATGGCACGGATAATGGAATCCCACAGACTCCGACCGCGATGTATGATCCGCCCCGTAACCAGAACAATAGCCTGGAACTGGAAAACACCAGCCGGCTGCTGAATATGGATTCCGATCCTGAACCCGAGTTGGTCCTCACCTATCGCGGACAGAACGGATTGTATCTGGCGATCCTTTCGCTGGAAAACCAGAGCTTTCAGAATCCCTCCTGGAAAGTCGAGTTCGAGGAACGATCCTCAGAAGGCACGGAGGTCGCTGATCGCATTCACGGCGCCGGAGTCGGCGACATTAATAATGACGGCTATATGGACGTGCTCTGTTCCAGTGAAGGGGAGCCGGGTTCTTTTTATGTATTCACCAACACGGGTGAGGATACCTATCGAAAAGTTCGCCGCTGGGCTCCGACCGAACTGCCGGATATCTATACCGGATGCCAATCGACCATCCTCATCACCGACATCAACCAGGACGGCCGCAACGAAGGGTTTATCTTCGGACAGAATGGTTATATTTACGTCCTTCATGACGTCACCGACCTGACCACTCTAT
>JAKJDB010000179.1 GCA_022706175.1 Candidatus Zhuqueibacterota bacterium
TTATTGCCAAGGATGGTTTTCCATCGCCCGATTGCGGATCGTCGCCGCGGCGAACCCTCTTTCCATCTATGATGAAAATTAAAAAACGAAATAGAGCTTTGCGGACAAACCTTTGCTGTTCCTGTTCGGCTGCAGCCTGCTTTTCCAGCCTTGCGGCCCGGTCAGCTCCGCTGAATGGGATTTGTTGTCGATGGCGGTGATGGTGTGCAGGAAGGAAAGATCCCCCTGGGGAAAAAGCGGAACCGTTTGCTCATTGGCCGCCCCTTTGGGCCGCTTGGGAGTGAAAAGATGCAGAAACAGATCCTCAGTGGCGGAAAGGACGGAAAACGAGGCCGCGCCCGCCTGCAGTTCAACCGCGTACAACCGGCTGTAATAGCCCTTGAATTCCGGATAGAGCCAGGACTCGCCGGTTACAGTGTCGTTGTACTCTTTGTTATAGAGTCCAAAGAGCGGACCGCGCATTCTGTTTTTCCAGACCCGATAAGGTCCGTCTGCGAGAAGAGTGGCGCCGGTCACCAGACTTTCGGGAAAGGAAAAGGTGATGCCAAGCAGATCATACGCACCGGTGGGCGGCTGATAGGTGTACTCTAAAACACAGAGGCCGCTGTCGAGCATGGTCCACTGCATTCGGCAGGGCACAGGACCGTCATATATCCACTCGACACCCTGGCCCTGGCTGGAGCGGAAGAGCCGCAGCTCTTGTAAGTCCGGTTGCACGCCGATCCAGCGCGGACCGTTGGTCAGGGGGATCGTCCGTTGATTTTTTTCAATACGGTCAAGCAGGCCGGTGCGTTTGTCGAACTGCACTATCAGATCGCCCGAGGAGAGGGTGATTCGGTCGTTTGCCTCGGCGCCAACGACCGACGTGGCACCCGGCTGCACCGATCGTGCGCTCCACTGCTGCGCTGTCGACAGGTTCCAACTCCACTGGTTGATCAGTCGCTCATAGGGATCCCAGGCGGTGATGTACAGCACATCATAGTGCCGCCAGTTGTCCGGCAGGACGAGACGCAAAGTCCCTTTTCCCTGCGGCGGTGCATCAGGCGCGTGCACTTTTCCCGCAAGCGAGTGACGCTTCAGTTGGGGAAAAGGACCGTCGAAGCGGACCCACTCGCAGGCAAACCGGCACTTCTGCAAGGAGGTTTCGTCAAAGCGGTTGTGCACCGTTAGGTCGCCGTCAAAGCGGCTGGTGATGATCTTCTTGTCAAACTGAATCGGCGACCAGATGTCTCTGATGGTGTAAAAGCTGCCCTCTTTTTCGCGATAGGGGCCGAGAATGCCGTCAGGCCCCATATTCCCGCGAGTGTCCATGGAATCACCCAGATCCCGGCGCAGCACGCCTTCATCGCAAAAGACCCAGAGAAAAGCGCCGGCCGAGAGCGGATGAGATACCATTAAATTCCAGTAATCGTCCAGTCCGGCGCCAAGGCCGCCGTCGTACATGCCGTGCAACACCTCAGTGGGAAAGAACACCTCCCGGCCATGGAAGACGGTTCCGACGCCGTAATCCCAGGGGAAATAGTGAAAGGTGTTGAGTCCGTTGATGGTCTCCCAGGGATGGATCACGGTCCGTCGCTGCGGATCGTGCGCCGCATAGTCGGGCAGCAGCTCATAGTTGAATCCGCCTTCATTACCGTTGGCCCAGAGGATGATGCAGGGATGGTTGACATCGCGGTGGATCATCTCGGCGACGAGCTTTTTACCCACCGGCGTGTCGTAGGGCGGATACTGCCAACCGGCGAGTTCATCGATGACGAATAATCCCAGGGAATCACAGGCATCGAGAAAATGGGCGTCGGGCGGATAATGGCTCATGCGCACCGCGTTCATGTTCATGTCTTTGATCAGATGCACATCCTGCAGACTGAGCGACCGGCTGGTGCAGCGGCCGGACTCCGGCCAGAAGCAATGACGACAAACGCCGCGAAACATGATTTTTTTATCGTTGACATAGATGCCTTCCTGCGGCCGCACTTGTACCGTACGAAAACCGAACCGCTGTTCCACGGTGTGCAGCACCCGCTGATCCTGTTGCAGCCGGATCACCGCGGTGTAGAGATGAGGAAACTCTGGAGACCAGAGGTCCGGATTCTCCACCCTGCCCTGTACGCTGGCTTGAGCGGCTGCAGCGGTCCAGCTGCCGGGCAGCAGACGTCCCGCCTGCTTCAATTGAACGAGGATTCGCCGGTTGGAGTGCTGTGGGTGCGCAAACACATCGATGCGAAAAGAACCGTCCTGTCTGGCGTCGATGGCGACCCGCTCGATGTATTCGGAGGGAAACGCCTGCAGATACACAGGCCGGTAGATGCCGCCGAACACCCAGTAATCGGCCGTGCGCTCCGCCTCATTGACGCTGGCGTCGGCGGACATTTTGCTCACCGTCACTTCGAGCCGGTTCTGCGCCCCGCATCGAACCAGGGAGGTCACATCATATTGAAAGCGGTAAAATCCGCCCTGATGCACAGGGCCTGCGCTGCGGCCGTTGACCTTGACTTCGGTATCGGTCATCGCAGCTTCGAACACGAGAAAAATTTTTTTATTTTTCCAGCTCGATGGAACGCTGAACGAATACCGGTACAGCCCTTTCTCGTCGGAGAGAATTTTATCCCTTCCCCAGTTATAGCTGCCGAACCCCTGCAGCTCCCAATTGGAAGGCACCTCGATTTTGCTCCAATAGCCGCTGTCGCGGCCGCGCGTGCAAAAAAAATCCCAGGTCACCGTATGATCCTTGTCCAGGCCGGACAGATAGAGGGTTTCCGTGGTTTGGCCCAGACAGGCTGTGCATACCAGCAGGCAGAAAAGGGCGCGCATAATGGAGTCTCCTATTGTCTGCACATTATAACAATTCTGTTGTTTTTTCACAAATGATTTTTAAATTACCTGCAGCCCACCGATCCAGACCTGAAAGGGTATGAAAAAAACATCCGCCGTACTGTCATCGCACGGTTGAACTCGCGCCTGTTGAATTCGGTCCAAACCGCCTGTCTGCACCTGAAACGGCAAAGGCCGGAAGAAGGAAGGATTGATAAAGGAGGAAGGCCAACCATGAGTGACCATTCAGAAAGAATCAGCCGTAGAAGCTTTATCCGGAAAACCGCTGCGACAGGGGCTGCCACCGCGTGCCTTTCAGCCGCTTCCGCTGCAGCGCAGTCGACCACCCCTAAGCAGACGCCTGCACAGGAAAGCCGATCGTTGACGCCGCATCTGTTGCTGAACGGAACCGTCGCCGTGTCGAGACCGCTGCTTGCGCCATCTCAACTGAGCTTTCGTATCGGGTTGGCCAGAACGCGCATGGCCTCCTATCCCTGCGACTCGATGGATTTCGTCATGATGGATCTGGAGCGGCCGAACGGAAGAAGCCGTCATGCCCATTGGTGCACCGGAGATCTCTCCGGCCGGCTTCTCGAATTTCTCAGTTGTGCAGAAGGCGTTGACGGTAAAAACGATGCCAGGCTGAAAGAGCTGTTCGAGAGAATTCTGCAACAGCGACGGCCCTCCGGCTTTATCGGACGCTACTCGGCCTCTCCCGACAGTCCGGCGCCGGAGCAGGACCCTGTTCGCGCAGGCGCCGCTTCCAAGCTGTTTCACGGCCTGCTGCGCTATTATGAACTGACCGGTGAGCCCCGGGCGTTGAGCGCGGCACAAGGCCTGGCCGAGGTGCTCTGGTCCGTGCGCGAGGAATGGGCGAAAAGAGCTGCTGATCCTAAAACGTTCGGCGATATCCCCCAGTGGGTCGTCGAGCCCTTTGCCAGGCTGTACGGCATCACCCGAGATCCCCGCTGGTTTGATTTTTGCAGAATGATCCGCGATGGTCTGCAATCCTGCGAAAACCGGGTCTGCCACTCGCATGGTCTTCTCAGCACACTGCGCGGACTTCAGGAACTGACGCTGATCACCGGGGATCTCTCCTGGAATGAGGCGGTCGACCGGAATTATCAAATCATCATTGAAAAACAGTTCGAAATGGCGGATGGCAATATCCCGGAAAAATTTCCCCACAGCGAACGAAATGAAGGCTGCTCTATTGCCGACTGGATGATGCTCAATCTGAACCAGGGCTTGATTCACGGCGATGACCGTGCCTATGACAAAGCGGAGCGGATCTTCTGGAACGCCCTGGCCTTCAATCAACTCATCACCGGCGGATTGGGCCATCGCCGGATCACAGCCAACGGATACGGAGTGGATAAAATTCATGAAGCCTGGTGGTGCTGCACACAGAACGGCGGAATGGCCATGAGCGAGTATGCACGGCATGCGGTCACCTTCAGGCAAAACACCCTTCAGGTTAATCTTTTGACGCCGGGTCAATTTCAAGTACCGCTTCCCGACGGCGGTTTCGCCAGGCTGAGGATTGATACCGCCTATCCCGCCCGGGCCGAAGCGGTGATTGAAGCGGAGAACGTGCCGGCTGGGATGCCGGTACGCGTCCGTATCCCTTCCTGCATGCAGGAGGCAAAGATCCAGGAAAAACGTGATGGAAAACGGCGTCGCCTGGTATTGAGTGGAAAAATAGGCCATCGTATCGAGCAATGCCATCCGGGGGTGATCCTCACCTATGGTCCGCTGGTGCTCGCGCCCGGAAGAGGTGCGGAGAACAAGGCGGCAGTAAAAGATTCTTTTTCCGAAGGAGCGCCGGCTGGCTATATTCCCAAATCTCTGCCGCCGGGCATTGCAAAAATCTTACTGACCGAGCCGCCGGATGCGCAAGGGTTTGTCCGCCTCCCGCTCTGTCCTCCGGAAAAACCGCTGCCCGCCTGGAGCTATTATGACGAAGGCCCGGGATCGCCGACCTGGGTTGAAAATGCGGCGGTGGAGGTCCGCATCAAATATCCGAACGCTCAGGCCATGGCGGTGCGCTTTACACCGCTCTGTTTTGCAACCTCTTGTCTCTCGCTGTTCGAAACGCCGGTTCTGTTTCAGGACATCGAAACCGCTTGACATTGTGATTATTATTTGCTTTATTGTACATACAATTGACTTTTCCATCCATTCGCACAGGGATGCCAAGATCCCTTCATCCATCATCCATCCAGGGTGACGCCATGAAACACTATCTCGCCGCACTGCTCTTTTCATTTTTCACCATGTCATCGTACTCTGCACTTCCCGCTGAAAAAGTGTTGGACTATGTGGATCCTTTCATCTGCAGCGCAGGCGATCACGGCCATCTGCACCCCGGCGCTGTGAGGCCGTGGGGCATGGTCCATCTCGGGCCAGACACCTATCCCAGCAGTCTGACCGGCAACGGCAATTGGGCGCACTCGGGTTACAATTTCAAGGACACCCATGTCCGCGGGTTCAGCCATCTGCGCATCACCGGATCCGGCGGCACCAATCCCCAAGACAGGCAATGGTTGGTGTGGACGCTGCCGGGCATCGGCCGGCCTGAACTGTGCATGGACAAACGCTACAGCCGCATCGATAAAAAGAGCGAAAAAGCAACGCCCGGTTTTTATTCAGTGATGCTGGACTCACTGAACATTCTTGTCGAATTGACCGTGGGACAGCACTCGGGGCTTCACCGCTATACGTTTCCGGCCGGCGAGGAAGCGCATCTGCTGATCAAAGCAGGCCGCGGCTCCGAATCGTCGGTCAAAGTGATCGGCCGCACCGAGCTCTCCGGCTCTCTCCCTCCTTCCATCTATTATTATGTCCAATTCAGTAAACCCTTTCGCCGATTCTCCACCTGGGACGATTCGCTGCATGCACAACGCAGAGTTTTGTCCGGCAAAGACTGCGGCGCTGTGCTGTACTTTGCACAAGGTCAGGAGCCGCTGCTGATGAGGATCGGTTTTTCAACGGTCAGCGAGCAGCAGGCCAAAAACAACCTCAAAGCAGAGATCCCAGATTGGAATTTCGAGCGAATCAGGGAGCGCGCCGGGCAGGCCTGGGCGCAGGTCCTGAACAAGGTGGAGGTGGATGGTGAAAAGGAATATAAAAAAATCTTTTACACCCATCTCTATCACTCGTACCTGACGCCTTTTGAAATCACCGATGTGAACGGACTCTGCCGCGGCTATGACGGTCAAGTACATCCGGTTTCGTATCGCCGGCACGACGGCTTTGCCTTTTGGGATGATTTCCGCAAGTTTTCCCTGCTCACGCTGACCGAACCGGTGGTCTACGGCGACATCCTTAAATCCATTCGCG